>CAZRRW010000115.1:3644-8046 GCA_964602505.1 uncultured Burkholderiaceae bacterium | reverse complement strand
GCACGGTGTTCAACCTCATCAATGGGCAGTTGCGGCCCGATGCAGGGCAGGTGGTGCTGCGCGGACACGACGCCACCGGCCTGAGCCCCCGCGAGATCTGGCGCCTTGGGGTGGGGCGCACCTTCCAGATGGCCGAGACCTTCTCGTCCCTCTCGGTGGTGGAGAACGTGCAGACCGCGCTGTTGGCCGCGGATGGCGAGGCTTTGTCGCTGGCGCGGCGGGGCACCCAACACCGCCGCGGCGATGCGCTGGCCCTGCTGGCCCAGGTGGGCCTGGCCGCCCAGGCCCTGCAGCCCACCCGGGCGCTGGCCTATGCCAACCTCAAGCGGTTGGAACTGGCCCTGGCCCTGGCCCACCAGCCCGCGCTGCTGTTGATGGACGAGCCCACGGCCGGCATGGCCCATGACGAGCGGCATGCCTTGATGGCCTTGGCACGCCAGCTCACACGGGAGCGTCAGCTCGCCGTGCTGTTTACCGAGCACAGCATGGACGTGGTGTTTGCCTTTGCCGACCGGGTCATGGTGCTGGCCGAAGGCCGGGTGATGGCCGAGGGCACGCCAGCCGAGGTGCAGGTGGACGCCCAGGTGAAGGCGGTCTACCTGGGCGGCGTTGTGGGTGCTGCCAATGCCGCCACCACCGACACCGCCGTGGCCACCGCCCCCGCTGTTGCAGCACACACCCCGGCGCGCCCGCCCTTGCTGAGTGTGAGCCGCCTCGAGGCCTGGTACGGTCAGGCCCAGGCGCTGTTTGGGCTTGGTTTTGAGGTCGGGGTGGGCGAGGTGGTGGCCTTGATGGGCCCCAACGGGGCGGGTAAGAGCACGACCCTCAAGGCCTTGATGGGCCTGCTGCCCGCAGAGGGTGGGCGGGCGCAGGGCGAGGCCCGTCTTGACGGCACTGCCTTGCTAGGCCTGGCCCCGCACCAGGCCGCCGCGCTTGGCCTGGGCTATGTGCCGGAAGACCGCCGCGTGTTCGCTGATCTGAGCGTCCTGGAGAACCTGGAGGTCGGTCGCAAGGCCGGCAAGGCATCCGGCCCAAGCCCTTGGACGCCCGAGCGGCTGTTTGAGCTGTTTCCCAACCTGGGGCGCATGCGTCAGCGCAAGGCGGCACAGATGAGCGGGGGCGAGCAGCAGATGCTCACCATCGCCCGCACCCTGATGGGCAACCCACGCCTGCTGCTGCTTGACGAGCCGTCGGAAGGCATTGCCCCGGTCATCGTCGAGCAACTGGCCACCGCCATCCGCCAGCTCAAGGCGGCAGGGGTGAGCGTGCTGCTGTCAGAGCAGAACCCGGCCCTTGTGGACGCGGTGGCCGACCGGCGCTACGTGCTGCGCGACGGCCACCTGCCGCCTGCTCAGGCGTAGTCGGCCACCGGCAGGCAACTGCAGAACAGGTTGCGGTCGCCGTAGACGTTGTCCACCCGGCCTACCGGGCTCCAGTACTTGCTTCGCTTGAGGCTGGCCACCGGGTAGGCCGCCTGCTCCCGGCTGTAGGGGTGGGGCCAGTCGGCCTTGAGCAGGCTCTCCGCCGTGTGCGGAGCATGCTTCAAGGGGTTGTCCTCGCGCGGCAGCCGGCCGTCTTCCACCGCGCGGATCTCCTCGCGGATGGCAATCATCGCGTCGCAGAAGCGGTCCAGCTCGGCCAGGGGCTCGCTCTCGGTGGGCTCCACCATCAAGGTGCCTGCCACCGGGAAGCTGAGCGTGGGTGCGTGAAAGCCGTAGTCGATCAGCCGCTTGGCCACGTCCTCCGCCGTCACGCCGCTCGTATCCTTGAGCGGGCGCAGGTCGAGGATGCACTCATGCGCCACACCGCCGCCCTTCAGGCTGGCCACATTGCTGCTGTAGTGGATGTCGTAGTGGCTGGCCAGGCGGGCGGCCACATAGTTGGCGCTCAGGATGGCCACTTCAGTGGCGGCTTGCAGGCCATCTGGCCCCATCATGCGGCAATACATCCAACTGATCGGCAGCACCGCGGCGTTGCCCAGGGGTGCCGCGCTGACGGCCCCTACGCCCTGCGGGGTGCCTCGGCCCGAGGCCTTGTGGTCCGGCAGGAAGGGAACCAGGTCGGCCACCACGCACACCGGGCCTACACCGGGGCCGCCGCCGCCGTGCGGGATGCAGAAGGTCTTGTGCAGGTTGAGGTGGCTCACGTCGCCGCCGAACTCGCCGGGGCCGGCCACGCCCACCAGGGCATTCATGTTGGCGCCGTCCACATACACCCGCCCGCCATGCTGGTGCACCAGCGCACACAGCTCCTTGACCCGGGTGTCGAACACCCCGTAGGTGCTGGGGTAGGTGATCATCGCGGCGGCCAGGTTGGCGCTGTGCTGCTCGCACTTGGCGCGCAGGTCGTCCAGGTCGACGTTGCCCATGGCGTCGCACTTCACCACCACCACGCTCATGCCCACCATCTGGGCGCTGGCCGGGTTGGTGCCGTGGGCAGACTCGGGGATCAGGCACACATGCCGGTGGCCCTGCCCACGAGACTCCTGCCAGGCCTTGATGACCAACAAGCCCGCGTACTCACCCTGACTGCCCGCGTTGGGTTGCAGGCTGATGCCGGCATAGCCCGTGGCCTGGCACAGCCAGGCCCGCAACTGCTCGTCGAGCAGGCGGTAGCCCTCCAGCTGATCGGCCGGGGCAAAGGGGTGCACCTGCGCAAACTCCGGCCAGGTGATGGGGATCATCTCGCTGGTGGCGTTGAGCTTCATGGTGCATGAGCCCAGCGGGATCATGGTGCGGTCGAGCGCCAGGTCCTTGTCGCTCAGGCTGCGGATGTAGCGCAGCATCTGGGTTTCGCTCTGATGGGCGTTGAACACCGGGTGCGTGAGGTAGGCACTGGTGCGGCGCAGCTCGGTGGGCACCAGTGACTCCACCCCCTTCTCGAAGGCGCTGAAGCTGGGCAATGCCTGGCCTTCCTTGGCGAAGACGCGCCACAGCAGCTCGATGTCGGCGCGGCTGGTGGTTTCGTCCAGCGACAGCACCACGTATTCGTCCCACGCCACGCGCAGGTTGGCCCCATGCGCCACGGCACGGGCGGCGAGTGTGCGGGCCTGTTCGGCGCCCGCCTGGTAGCACAGGGTGTCGAATGCGCCTTGCTGCGAGCGCTCATACCCAAGCTGCGCCAGGCCTGCGGCCAGCACGGCGGTGTAGCTGGCCACGCGCTCGGCAATGCGCTTGAGCCCCTGGGGGCCGTGGTACACGGCGTACATGCTGGCCACCACCGCGGGCAACACCTGTGCCGTGCAGATGTTGCTGGTGGCCTTTTCGCGGCGGATGTGCTGCTCACGGGTTTGCAGGGACAGGCGGTACGCGGGCTTGCCGTGGCTGTCGATGCTCACCCCCACCAGGCGCCCAGGCAGTGAACGCTTGAACTCATCTCGGCAGGCCATGTAGGCGGCGTGCGGCCCCCCCGCGCCCATGGGCATGCCAAAGCGCTGCGTGGTGCCCACCACGATATCGGCGCCGCCGCCCTGGGCGCTGCCGCCGTCCCACTCGCCAGGCGGCTTCAGCAGGCACAGGGCCAGCGGGTCGGCCGCCACGATGTAGGCCGCGCCCTTGGCGTGCACCTTCTGCGTGTCCCCGTTGTCGGTACCCAGCCGCCCCGTGGTGGAGGGGTATTGCTCAAGGACGGCAAAGTAGTCGTCGCCCGCCAGCAGCTCATGCCACTGCGCCTCGCTGTCGGCCAGCACCACTTCAATGCCCAGGGGCCGGGCGCGGGTCTGGATCACCTCGATCGTCTGGGGGTGGGCATCACCCGCCACGATGAAGCGATGGCCTTTGGCCTTGACACTGCGCTTGGCCAGGGTCATGGCTTCGGCTGCGGCAGTGGCTTCGTCCAGCATGGATGCGTTGGCAATGGCCATGCCGGTCAGGTCGCACACCATCGTCTGAAAGTTGACCAGCGCCTCCATGCGGCCCTGAGAAATCTCTGCCTGGTAGGGCGTGTAGGCGGTGTACCAGGCCGGGTTCTCAAGGATGTTGCGTAGGATGACCCCTGGTGTGTGGGTGCCGTGGTAGCCCTGGCCAATGAAGCTCTTGAGCACCTTGTTCTTCGATGCAATGGCCTTGAGTTCGGCCAGGGCCTGAGCCTCGGCAGCAGGGGCCGGAATGACCATGGGCTGGCTGCGGCGGATGGCGGCTGGCACCACCGCGTCAATCAAGGCCCGGCGCGACGCCGCGCCCACCACGCCCAGCATGTGGGCCTGGTCAGGCTCGCTGGGGCCGATGTGGCGGGCGATGAACTCGTCGCTGTACTCCAGATCGACCAGCGGCTTGGCAGATTGCATCAGCATGGCGTGTCCTTACAGGGTCTTGAGCAGGGCGTCGTAGCCGGGGCCGTCCATCAGGTCGTCAAACTCTTCCATCTTGGTGACGTGCACCTTGAAGAACCAGCCATTGCCCAT
>CAZRRW010000115.1:0-3584 GCA_964602505.1 uncultured Burkholderiaceae bacterium | reverse complement strand
GGCCAGGGCTGGGTCTGCCCGCAGCGCCTCGTTGACCTCGACCACCTCGCCGGTGACCGGCATGTAGATGTCGGCAGCGGCCTTGACTGACTCGACCACGCCAGCCACCTCGCCCTTGGCGTAGGTCTTGCCCACCTCGGGCAAATCCACAAACACCACATCACCCAGCGCGTCCTGCGCGTGGAGCGTGATGCCCACCACGGCGGCTTCGTGGTCTTCGATGTTGATCCATTCGTGGTCGGTGGTGAACTTGGTGGTCATGGTGCTTAACCTCGGTAGTAGCGAGTGGGAACAAAGGGAAGAGGGGTCACTTCCATCGGCACGGGCTTGCCACGCACCAGCGCAGCAAGCCGCGTGCCGACGGTGGCATGGGCGGGGGCCACATAGGCCATGGCAATGGGCGTGTCGGCGGTGGGGGCCAGCAGCCCGCTGGTCACTTCGCCCACCTTCGCGCCTTGGGCATGCACCTCGGTGTGTTCGCGCACCGGCACCCGCTCCAGCGCCTTCAGGCCCACGCGCACACGGCTCAGCGGCTCGGTGCCGTCTAGCTGGGCCAACACACGTTTTGCGCCGATGAAGCCGCCCGCACGCTCGCCGCCGGTGCGGCGCACCTTTTGCATGGCCCAGTTGAGGCTGGCCTCCACCGGCGTGGTGGTTGTGTCCAGGTCGTTACCGTGTAAGCACAGGCCTGCCTCCAGGCGCAGCGAATTGCGGGCACCCAGGCCAATGGGCTTCACCTCGGGCTGGGCCAGCAGCAGCTGCGCCAAGGACTTGGCATCGCGCCCGTGAACCGAGATCTCGAACCCGTCTTCCCCGGTGTAGCCACTGCGGGTGAGAAAGACGTCGATGCCGTCCACCCGCGCAAAGCCGCCGGTCATGAACACGTACTTCTCCACGCCGGGCGACAGGCGCTTCAAGGCGTCTACCGCCTTTGGGCCTTGCAGGGCCAGCAGGGCACGCTCGGGCTGCGGCGTCACGGTGCAGCGCTGGCCAATGTGGGCCTGAATGTGGGCGATGTCGGCCGCCTTGCAGGCACCGTTGACGATGACGAAAAGATCGTCACCCCGGTTGAAGAACATCAGGTCGTCGAGGATGCCGCCTTGCTCATTGAGCAGCAGGCCGTAGCGCTGCTTGCCCACAGCCAGGCCCATCACGTCTACCGGCATCAGGGCCTCGAACGCGGCGGCAGCGTCTGGGCCACTGAGGGTGAGCTGCCCCATGTGAGACACGTCGAACAGGCCCGCCGACTGGCGGCACCAGTGGTGCTCGGCCATCAGGCCTTCGGGGTACTGCACCGGCATGGCATAGCCCGCAAAGGGCACCATGCGAGCCCCCAGCGACAAATGCAGGGCGTGCAGAGGGGTGTGTTGAAGCGGGGTATTGGCGGGCGCAGTGTCAGGCAAGAGGCGGACTCCAGTGGGCATTCGTTCCACCTCAACCGGGGTTGAGGTGATGAGCCCACTGTCCGCTTTACCTGAGAGATTCAGCAGCCTTGCTGCCTTGCCCCTTCGGTGGGTTCACTCGGGGTGAACCTCTCTCCAGTGAGAAGTCTTGCGACCTTGTCAGTCCTTTTTGCCTGAGCGTTCGCGCTGAACCTTCCAGTTCAGCTCGCCTTCGGCGGCGTGGTCCCTGCAGGCGGGCCGACGCTCTCTTCTGACGGGCAGAAGTTTACATGCCGACGTAGTTGGGCCCGCCACCGCCCTCGGGCGTGACCCACACGATGTTTTGCGTTGGGTCCTTGATGTCGCAGGTTTTGCAATGCACGCAGTTCTGCGCATTGATCTGCAGGCGGTCTTTGCCGTCGTCGGTTTTGACGTACTCATAGACCCCGGCCGGGCAATAGCGGGCCTCGGGCCCGGCGTACTTGGCCAGGTTGACGGACACGGGCACCGCGTCGTTGCGCAGGGTCAGGTGGGCGGGTTGGTTCTCGGCGTGGTTGGTGTTGCTGATGAACACGCTGGACAGGCGGTCGAAGCTGATCTTGCCGTCGGGCTTGGGGTAGTCAATTGGCTTGCACTCGGCAGCGGGCTTCAAATATTCGTGGTCGGCCTTGGTGCGGTGAATCGTCCAGGGCATGCGGCCGCCCAGCACCAGTTGCTCAAACCCGTTCATCAGCGTGCCGGTGACGAGCCCGCCCTTGCCAAACCAGTTCTTGAAGTTGCGGTCCTTGCGCAGCTCTTCATACAGCCAGCTCTGCTCGAAAGCCGCGGGGTAGGCGCTGAGCTCGTCGTGCGCACGGCCCGCGGCCATCGCCTCGAACGCGGCTTCGGCCGCCAACATGCCGCTCTTGATGGCGGCGTGGCTGCCCTTGATGCGCCCCACATTCAGGTAGCCCGCGTTGCAGCCCACCAGCGCACCGCCGGGGAACACCGTCTTGGGCAGCGACAGCAGGCCGCTGGAGTTGATGGCGCGCGCGCCGTAGCCCAGGCGCTTGCCCGGCTTGATGCCCTTGGCGGCGTCGCCCTCCAGGTACCAGCGCACATTGGGGTGCAGCTTCCAGCGCTGCATCTCTTCAAACGGGCTCAGGTAGGGGTTGGTGTAGCCCAGGCCGGTGATGAAGCCCAGGGCGACCTTGTTGTCGTCGAAGTGGTAGAGGAAGGCGCCGCCGTAGGTGCTGTTGTCCAGCGGCCAGCCGGCGGTGTGCATGACGAAGCCGGGTTGGTGGCGCTGGGGGTCAATTTCCCACAGCTCCTTGATGCCAATGCCAAAGCTTTGTGGGTCTTTGCCCTCGCTCAGCTTGAAGCGCTCGATCAGTTGCTTGCCCAGGTGGCCACGGGCTCCCTCGGCGAAGACGGTGTACTTGGCGTGCAGCTCCATGCCCAGTGCAAAGTCGCCAGTAGGTGCGCCGTCCTTGCCCACGCCCAGGTTGCCGGTGGCCACGCCTTTCACGGCACCCTGCTCGTCGTACAGCACCTCTGCCGCCGCAAAGCCGGGGAAGATCTCCACGCCCAGGGCCTCGGCCTGCTGGGCCATCCACTTGCACACGTTGGACAAGCTGACGATGTAGTTGCCGTGGTTTTGAAAGCAGCCCGGCAGCATGAAGTTGGGCACCCGCACGCCCGACTTTTCGCCAAGGAAGACAAAGGCGTCGTCCGTTACCGGCTGGGTGAGGGGGGCGCCCTTGGCCTTCCAGTCAGGGATCAGCTCGGTCAGGGCCTTTGGGTCCATGATGGCGCCACTAAGAATGTGCGCACCCGGCTCAGAGCCTTTCTCGATCACGCACACGCTGAGCTCGCTGCCTTTTTCGGCCGCCAGCTGCTTCAGGCGAATGGCGGTGGCCAGCCCGCCGGGGCCGGCGCCCACCACCACCACGTCGTACTCCATCGACTCGCGGAGCCCTGCGGCGGCGATGGCTTCTTTCAACTGCTCTGCTGCGTTCATGCGGGTGACCTCAAGGGAAAACTGCGCCGAATTCTAGGAACGCAAACCCGCTTGAATTGGAGGGCTGTCCTTAGCGGGTGATGTACATCGCTGTGAGGGTGGGCGTTTCCACGTAACCCAACCAGTCTCCGCAAAATCCAGGGCTATTCATCCGCGCTCAGCAAAGGGGCCTTGAGCACGGCTGAGCGAGGGGAGCTGGCGCG
>CAZRRW010000114.1:0-8084 GCA_964602505.1 uncultured Burkholderiaceae bacterium | reverse complement strand
ACGGTGTCATCGGTTTCCAGATAGGGCCCCCGAATCAGGTCGATGCAGTAGGGCACCGCGGCGAAGATGCCTGGCACCACGCTGTGGCCACTGGTGTCCCTCAGGCCTTCGAGCGTTTCCTGGATCGACTTGGGCTGACCGGGCAGGTTGATGATGAGGCTAGCACCACGCACCACGGCCACCTGTCGCGACAAGATCGCAGTCGGCACGAATTTCAGTGAAATCTGTCGCATCTGCTCCCCGAAGCCAGGCATCACCCGGTCGGCGACGGCCAAGGTCGCCTCCGGGGTGATGTCGCGTGGCGCTGGGCCAGTGCCACCGGTGGTGAGGATCAGGCAACAGCCGCAGTGGTCTGCCAGGTCCTTCAACGTCGCCTCGATCTGCGGCTGTTCATCCGGGATGAGGCGTTCGATCCATTGGACCGGATTGAGCAGCGCCCGGCTCAGCCATTCGCGCAGCGCGGGCAAGCCTTTGTCTTCGTACACGCCGCTGGACGCTCGATCGCTGACCGAGATCAGGCCGATGGTGGCTGGCTCAGGCGGGCTGGGCTGGGAGCTCATGGCGATGCGGGGGAGTTCAAGGGCGGGGACTCGTCGCGGACCGGGATGTCCTCAAGGGCATCGCGTACGGCCCGAAACAAGTCTCTGGCTGCTCGACTGCCATGCACCGTCTGGTTGGCGGCCATGCGCTCTGCCGCAGCCCCTGCCTCCTTGCGAGCCGCGCGCACCAGGCTGCGGATGTGCTGCAGGTCGCTCTGCGGCCGCTCGGTGGCCCAGCGCTGCAGGGCAAGATCGTCTGCGATGAGATCGGCTCGCCAGCGTTCGGCCGCATGCAGCAGGGCGGCATCCAGGCTGCGCCCGGCCCGCCTTGCCTCCACCGCTTCGCGAATGGGCTGCACGTCCACCTGGCGCATCAGCTTGCCGATGAACTGCATCTGACGCCGTCTGCCCTCGTGGCTTCTGGTCTGGCGGTAGGTGTCCAGGGCTTCACGCAGGCTGCTGGGCAGGTCCAGGCTGGCGAGTTGCTGGGGGCCAAACTCCGCCAGCGCAGACCCCAGGTCCTGCAGGGCTTGCATGTCGCGTTTGAGCTGAGACTTGCTGGGGCCAGCAGCGGGGTCCTCGAATTCGTTGCTGACCGGGCCGAAGCCGGAGAAGCGTGATCGCATGGGTGTGTGGTGCTCGTCAGGAACGTCGAACCTATCATAGAGAGCTTTGCGTTATCTGCTGCACGTTCATGACCGCCCCCGCCCCGTTGTTTGCCCATTCTCAGGATGAGTTTCGGGACATTGTTGACCAGGCCCTGCAGGAAGCCCGGCGCCTTGGGGCCAGCGACGCGGCGGCGGAGGCCTCCGAGGGGATGGGCCTGTCGGTCTCGGTGCGAAAGGGCGAGCTTGAGAACATCGAGCGCAACCGCGACAAGTCGCTCGGCATCACGGTCTACCTCGGGGCTCGGCGCGGCAACGCCAGCACCTCGGATTTCTCACTCAAGGCGATTCGCCAGACCGTGCGCGCAGCGCTGGACATTGCGCGATTCACCGCAGAGGACCCGATGGCGGGCCTGCCCGATGCTGAAGATCTGGCGCTCGACGCGGATGTCAATTCACGTTGCATCCGTGGTCTCGATCTTCTGCACCCGTGGGCCATCGATGCGGAACAGGCTGCCGAGCTGGCCCTGCGCTGCGAGCAGGCAGCCTTTGACGTGGATCCGCGCATCAGCAACAGCGAGGGGGCCGGAGTGTCGGCGCAGCAGTCCCAGTTCTGGTTGGCCAGTACCCGGGGCTTTGCCAGTGGGTACGCCCTGTCGCGCCACTCGCTGTCGGTGGCGCCGATTGCCCAGACACCCGGGAATCCAGACGACATGCAGCGAGACGCCTGGTATGTGTCGGAGCGGCGGGCCAGCGACCTGGCGGCCCCCGAGGCAGTGGGCCGCTACGCTGCCGAGCGGGCCTTGTCGCGCCTGAGGGCTCGCAAGATCGCCACCTGCGAGGTGCCGGTGCTGTTCGAGTCGACGCTGGCTGCTGGCCTGCTGGGCTCCTTTGTGCAATGCGTCAGCGGGGGCTCGCTCTACCGCAAGGCGAGCTTTCTGACCGACAGCCTGGGCAAGCGCCTGTGGGCGGCACACATGGATCTGGTGGAGGACCCCTTCACCCCGCGCGGCAAGGCGAGTGTCCCGTACGACGACGAGGGTGTGCGCACCCAGCCCCGAAACGTGGTGGATGCCGGGGTGCTCCAGGGCTACTTCCTGTCGGTGTATTCCGCCCGCAAGCTGGGCATGCGCACCACCGGCAATGCCGGTGGCTCCCACAACCTGACCTTGCGCAGCCGGCTGACGCGGCCAGAGGATGATCTGAAGGCGATGTTGCGCAAGCTGGGGCGCGGCTTGTTCGTGACCGAGCTCATGGGGCAGGGGGTGAATAGCGTGACTGGCGACTATTCCCGGGGCGCATCGGGCTACTGGGTCGAGGGCGGCGAGATTGCCTACCCGGTGCATGAGATCACCATCGCAGGCCACCTGGGCTCGATGATGCAGCAGGTGGTCGCAGTCGGTGCGGACACCTACACCTATGGCGGCAAGACCGTCGGCTCGATGCTCATCGAGCGCATGAAGGTCGCAGGGTCCTGACTCCCTGATCTGACGCCGGGTCATCGGGCGCCCATGCCCGCCCCTGAGCTTTTCGCAATCCAAAAAGGCGTTTTGAAACCGGGTAAACCCCGTCCGGGCTAGGGTTTTGGCAGGCTCACAGTCCAGCCTGCCCGAAAGCAGATCAACAAGTTTTTCAGAGGAGAAAACACCATGGAACGTCGTTCCTTCCTACGCAAGGCCGGTGTCGGCGCTGCCGCATCCACCGCCTTGGCCACCCCAGCCATCTACGGTCAGGCCAACATCCGCTGGCGTTTGCCGTCCAGCTTCCCGAAGAGCCTGGACACCATCTACGGCGCGGGTGATGTCTTCACCAAGAAGGTGTCAGAGCTGACTGGCGGCAAGTTCCAGATTTCGATCCATGCGGCTGGCGAGATCGTTCCTGCCTTTGGCGTGCTGGACGCCGTTCAGAACGGCACGGTCGAAGCCTGCCACACGGCGCCGTACTACTTCTTCGGCAAGGACGAGACCTTTGCACTGGGCACGGCCATTCCCTTTGGCCTGAACTCCCGCCAGATGACGGCCTGGATGTTCGACGGCAATGGTGCCAAGCTGCTTGACGAGTTCTACAAGGGCTACAACGTCAAGGCCTTCTCCTGTGGCAACACCGGCACCCAGATGGGCGGTTGGTCGCGCAAGGAGATCAAGAACCTGGCCGACATGAAGGGCCTGAAGTTCCGCATCGGCGGTTTCGGTGGCAAGGTCATGGAGAAGATCGGCGCCGTGCCCCAGAACATTCCCGGTGGTGACGTGTACCCGGCTCTTGAGAAGGGCACCATCGACGCGGCGGAGTGGGTGGGCCCGTACGACGACGAGAAGCTCGGCTTCAACAAGGTGGCCAAGTTCTACTACTACCCCGGCTGGTGGGAAGGTGGTGCCGAACTGCAGGTGTATGTGAACACCAGGGCCTTTGAGGCGCTGCCGGCCGACTTCAAGGCGGCCATCGAATGCGCGGCGGCCTATGGCCACGTGGAGATGCAGGCGCGCTATGACGCCCGCAACCCGGCTGCCCTGAAGCGCCTGGTCGCTGGCGGTGCGCAGCTCAAGCTGGTGCCGCGTGACGTGATGGATGCAGCCTTCAAGGCGGCCAACACGCTGTACGACGAGATCAGTGCGAAGAACGCCAACTGGAAGAAGATCTACGACGACTACCGCCGTTTCCGCGGTGACACCGTGGCTTGGTTCCGCTTCGCTGAAGCTGGCTTTGACCAGTTCATGAGCCGCGCGCTGCGCTGAACGCATCTTCCCGGCCCCACGGGGGGCCGCCAAAAAGCCCGCAAGCCGCAAGGCCTGCGGGCTTTTTTTGTGGGGCGGGTGCGCGCGGTGGGTGGGCTACTTGCTCAGGGCGGCCTTCACTGCGGCAGACACCGCTGCCATGTCTGCCTTGCCAGCCAGCCTGGCCTTGGCCGCGCCCATCACCTTGCCCATGTCGGCTGGCCCGGTGGCACCGGTCTCGGCCACGATGGCTGCCACCGCAGCGGTGACCTCCTCCGCGCTCATTCGGGCGGGCAGATAGACCTCGATCACCCTCATCTCGGCTGCTTCCTTGTCGGCCAGGTCCTGCCGTCCGGCCTTGCTGAAGGCCTCGATCGAGTCCCTGCGCTGCTTGAGCAGCTTGTCCACCACGCCAATCACAGCGGCGTCGTCCAGTTCGACGCGCTCGTCCACCTCTTTCTGCTTCAGGGCAGCCAGCAGCAGGCGGATGGTCGCCAGGCGTTCGCCGTCCTTGGCACGCATGGCGGTTTTCATGTCTTCGGTGATGCGGTCTTTCAAGCTCATGATGGAAATCTCAGGGGTTCAGAAACAAACAAGCCCGCGAAGCTTGCGCTGCGCGGGCCTGCCCAGATGGGAACGGAGTTGGCTGGCTCAGTACAGCTTCTTGGGCAGCTGCATGCTGCGAACGCGCTTGTAATGGCGCTTCACCGCGGCAGCCTTCTTGCGCTTGCGCTCGGCGGTGGGCTTCTCGTAGAACTCGCGCGCGCGCAGGTCGGTCAAGAGGCCGAGCTTCTCGATGGTGCGCTTGAAGCGGCGCAGCGCAACGTCAAACGGCTCGTTTTCTTTAACGCGGATGGTGGCCATGAATGGGCAGATGGGTTGGGTAGGTTGATCAGAGCCTTGCCGAGGCACGCGACACGTGGCTTACACGGCAAACCCAAGATTATACGGGTTTTCTGCCCCAGCTTCCGGGCGCAGGGCTGCGGCCGCCTTCAGCACGTCGCCCACCACCAGGATTGCCGGGCTAGAGATCCCGCAGCGCCGCA
Organism: uncultured Burkholderiaceae bacterium; assembly: GCA_964602505.1. Taxonomy (GTDB): domain Bacteria; phylum Pseudomonadota; class Gammaproteobacteria; order Burkholderiales; family Burkholderiaceae_C; genus CAZRRW01. Next base: position 3,183 of record CAZRRW010000114.1, on the reverse strand, counting down.
CCGCCTCGGCGAGTTCACCCAGACTGACCACGACTTGCCGCTGCTGCGGCAGGCTTGCGGACTGAACCACGGCCGCCGGGGTGGCGGCGTCCAGTTCAGTGAGCAGCGCGTCCTGCAGCGACTGCACCCGGGACACTCCCATGTAGACCACCAGAGTCATGCCGCCGCGGGCGGCCCGCCCGATGGCGGCCCAGTCCACCGAGTCCCCCTCGGCCTGGTTGTGACCGGTGACGAACATGACACCATGGGCATGGTCGCGGTGGGTAAGAGGAGCGCCCAGGGCAGATACCGCCGCCAGCCCTGAGGTGATGCCATGCACCACCTCCACCTCCACCCCAGCGCGACGAAGCGCCTGCATCTCCTCGCCGCTGCGCCCGAACACCGAGGGGTCTCCGCCCTTGAGCCGAACCACGCGTTCGCCCGCCAAAGCCTCTCGCACCATCAGTTGCTCGATGAAGGCCTGCGGCGTCGACTTGCAGCCGCCGCGTTTGCCCACCCAGATGGTGCGCACGGGCCGCTTCAGCCCCTTGCGGGCCACTGAGACGACGTCGTCGCCTACCAGGTTGTCAATGAGCAGCAGGCTGGCCTGCCGGATGACCCTGACGGCCTGCAGGGTCAGCAGCTCTGGGTTCCCGGGCCCCGCCCCGACCAGCCACACCTTGCCCGGGAGTGGCATCTTGCGCCGCCTCGGTCGACCAGCGCTGGGCTCAGCCATGGGCGGCCTCTGCCAGGGGAGTGAGTGCGTCAGGAGACATACCCCGGGATTTTCCCATTCTGGCCAGTGCCGTGAGCACGGCCACGACTTGCGCCTCGATCGCGCGTGGGCAGGGCTTCTCGCCGCTGACGACGGACTGGATGAATCGTGCCGTTGAGACGGCGTCGCAGGCCGGGAGCAAGGGCAGTTCGGTCACTACCCCCTCATGGGCGGGTAGGGCCAGGTAGGGCAGGCCAGCAGAAAAGCCATCGATGCGCGGCTGTCGGCGCGGGCCGGCCACGGCCTCGCCCTCCGTGCCCCGCAGCAGGAGCGCGTCTGCGGCAGTCAGCTGGAAGAACGCCGACATCGACGAAGCGAACTCGGGATGGGTGAAGCTGGCGACCCGCAGCGCCCGCTGCGCCAAAGGCTGCAGCAGCTTGGCGACGCTGTGCGCCGAGTTGCGCACACCCAGCACCCGGCGCAGATCCAGCAGCCTCGCCAGCTCGGGCGATAGGTGCTCGATGGACATGAACACTGGCTCGCGCGAGGCAAAGGCATCGGCCACCTCGTGTTCCGTCCGCGCCACCGGGAGCCCAAGGGTTTCAAACAGGGTCTGGGTGGTCACGCGCGACGGGTCGGTACTGACCCCATGGACCAGCACTGGCACACCTTCCTGCGCCAGCAGCAGGGCGAGCAACGGAACCAGGTTGGGCAGCTTGCGGGCACCGTTGTAGGAGCCAATGACCACGGGTGTGCTGCTTGGCCCAGCAGGGGTAGTCAACCCGGGCCGCAGGGCGTGAACCGCGTCGACAAAGCCGGCCAGCTCTTCAGCCGTTTCGCCCTTGACCCGCATGGCGATGCAGAAGGCGCCCACCTCGTGATCGGTGGCCTCGCCGCGCAGCACCGTCGTCATCAGCGCACAGGCCTGGTCGCGCGACAGGGCGCGAGCCCCTGCCTTGCCCCGGGCGACTTCTTTCAGGTAGGGCGCGATCGACATGGTCACGACCGAGCAAGTATTGGGCCACGTTCAGCCCGGCTCAGGCCCCAAGCGTGTCCACTTGTTTCTCGCGAATGCGCTGGCGCAGCGCGGGCAGGCAAGATCCGCAGTTGGTGCCGCAGTGCAGCACGGCTTGCAGTTGCTCCAGGTTGGCTTCGACTCCCGCCTGTGCATCTTGCCGGGCCAGCTGGGCGTCAATGCGGTCCTGCGATACGTTGAAGCAGGTGCACACTTGTGGGCTGGATGGCGTCAACCCGCCCGGGGCAGTGGCTCCAGGCGCCAGCAGCTGGCGCCCAAAGGCTTGTGCGGGCAGGCGTTGCTGCAGCAGGGCCTTGACCCACGCCTCCGCCTGGGTGTCGCCCGCCAGCAAGAACCCGTCCATCAAGGTGTCGCCGTTGGCGGCGCGGGGCGCCAGGGACACGGTGCGCCACTGGGCACGCTTGCGGTCGGCATAGCGCAACGCCTGGGGATGGCCAAGCCCCAGCAAGGCTTCCACCCGCTGTCTTGTGACATCGCCTACCGGTTGGGCGCTTGCGGCGCGAAACAGTACCCCCAGCTTGCCCGTGTTGGCCGGGGGCCCGTCGCCAGAGTCCTCCTCGCGCCCAAACGGGACGCAGGTGGCGAAGTCAAACTCGCTGAACAAGCCTCGCAGTTCCTCTCGTGCGGCAAAGGCCTGCGCCGCGGGCAGCCAGGCGCAGCCCAGCAGCCGCCAGGGCAGATCGGCCTTGAGCAGCTTGACGGCGCAATGCTTGAGCTCGGGCTGCTTGGAGCTGGGGTCGAACGTGGGCAGCGTGAGCAGGTTGACGCCGCCCTTGACGAATTCGCTGCCCCAGTGCATGGCCACAAAGGCCTGCATCGGTTGCACACTGGCGTCGGCCCGGGCCGACAGGACCATCGACCCACGTCTGGACGTCAGGTGCATCAGGTCACCGTCTCGCAGGCCTAGCCGCCCCATGTCCTGCGGGCACAGGTCCACGCTGGGTTCCGGCACGTGGCCGAACAGGCGGCCCAGGGTGCCGGTGCGGCTCATGCCGTGCCACTGGTCGCGCAGGCGCCCCGTGTTCAGGCTGAAGGGGAAGCGTGCGTCGCGAGGTTCTGCCACCGCCTGCTGCTTCACCGCCACAAACTTGGCCCGCCCGTCGGCCGTGGGAAAGACGCCGTCGGCATACAAGCGCTGCTGGCCGGTGCCTGCCCCCTCGGGGAAGGGCCACAGCTGCGGGCCCTGGCTCTCCAGCGTGGCGTACGACAGGCCAGTGATGTCCAGATCGCGCCCACGAGTGCTTTCGCGGTGCTCCTTCCACACCGACTCCGGGTCGCTGTAGGCAAACATCGACTGGCCGCCTGCCGCCCGTTTGCCCAGCAAGTCTTCCAGGCGCTGGCCAAAGTCCACCGCGATCGCCCAGTCGTGTCGGGCCTGGCCTGGGGCTGGCACGGCCGCTTGCACCCGGGAAATGCGCCGCTCGCTGTTGGTGACCGTGCCTTCCTTCTCGCC
>CAZRRW010000113.1:0-8126 GCA_964602505.1 uncultured Burkholderiaceae bacterium | reverse complement strand
GATCAGCATGAAGACGAGTTCGCCGGCGAACATGTTGCCGAACAGCCGCATGCCGTGCGAGACCGTCTTGGCGACGTACTCGATGACCTGCATCAGGAAGTTGAACGGCCACAGCAGCGGGTGCGCGCCGAAGGGCGCGGAGATGAGCTCATGGCCCCAGCCGCCCAGACCCTTGATCTTGACGCTGTAGTACAGGCACAGCATGAGCACGAAGGTCGACAGGCTCAGCGTGGTGGACAGGTCGGCCGTGGCGACCACGCGCATGTAGTCCTTGAAGCCCATCGCCGGGCCGGCGGCGTGCCAGATCTGCGGGATCAGGTCCACCGGCACCATGTCCATGAAGTTCATCAGGAAGATCCAGACGAACACGGTGAGGGCCAGCGGGGCCACCAGCTTGCGGCTGGTAGCGTTGTGCACGATGCCCTTGGCCTGCTGGTCCACCATCTCGACCAGCAACTCGACAGCAGCCTGGAAGCGCCCCGGAACGCCCGAGGTGGCCTTGCGGGCACCCAACCACAGCAGCCAGCAGCCAATCACGCCGAGCAGCACCGAAAAGAAGATGGAGTCGATGTTGATGATGCCGAAATCGACCACTGCGGTCTGCTTCGTCGACTCAAAGCCAGGGATAGTTTTCTGAAGATGTTGCAGGTGGTGAACGATGTACTCACCAGCAGACGGGCCGCCAGCGCCATGTTCGGCAACCTTCCCGGCAGTTTCAGCAGCAGACGACATCTCAACAATTCCCCAAGACACTCATTTCACGCGGCTTGGCCGCCACAGGAGCGCCAGCCAGTACACCTTGATCGCCACCACCAGCCCCGCCAGCAGCGCGGGCCACACCAATTGCGGCACCAGCTTGGGCGCGGCGGCCAGCAAGGCCAGTGTCGCCCCCAGTTTGACCATTTCCCAGATCAAGAACCCGGCCGCGGCGCTCGCCGCGTTCAGGCTTGAAAACCGGGAGCGGATGCCATGCGCCATCAGCGCCGCTGGCAGCACCACGGAGAAAGCGCCATACAGCGCCGACCACGCGGCCCCGACCCCCCAGGCTTGCTGCCGGAAGAGCCCCCACACCACCAGGGCCACCAGCACACCCGCCGCCGCCTGGGCCCCTACCACCTTCCACACCGACATGGGCGGGTTGGCAGCTTGGTAAGCCGCCACTTGTTCTTTCGTCCAAGGAGGGGCTTTTGCCGCAGACGGCTCGTCTGGGTTGTCGCGTTCAGAGTCGGCCCAAGTCATGATCACCTGGGCTCAGCCCATCACGCAAAACCCAAGGAGTATACGGGGAACCCCTGACAGGATTTTGAGGAACCGGGCCCAATACCCCGGCTGCCCGCCCGGCTTTGGGCCATCGCCCCGAGAATCTGCCCATGATCCGCACCCTGACCCGCGCCACCCTGACGGCCTTGGGTGCCGCATGCGTCGCTGGGCTGCTGCTGGCCTGCGCCACCGTGAACCCGCACTTTGACCCAGCCAAGCCCCATCACCGCCCCGACGGCTTCCAGAACAACTACACCGACTTCCGGCCCCGCAGCCTCGGCGAGGTGCTGCTGTGGAAGATCGATGCCGCGCGGCAAGGCCTGCCACCTGACCCGCAGACGCCCACCCCGGTGGTGGCGCCCGATCTGGGGTTCATCGCCTCCAATGCGGTGGCCGGGCCGGCCATGGTGCCGGCGGTCACCTGGATCGGCCATGCCAGCACCTTGCTACAGATTCCCACCGCGCGCGGCGGCCTGAACGTGCTGACCGACCCGGTTTTCTCCGAGCGGGCCGGGCCACTGGGGTTTGCAGGCCCGAAGCGCGCACAACCGCCAGGGCTGCTGCCCACCCAATTGCCCCGAATTGACCTGGTCCTGATTTCGCACAACCACTACGACCACCTCGACGCCGCCAGCGTGGACATGCTCAACGCCCAGGCGGGTGGCCCGCCGCTGTTCGTGGTGCCGCTGGGCATCAAGCCCTGGCTCGCGGCACGCGGCATCACCCGCGTGGTGGAACTGGACTGGTGGGACGCGCACCCTCACGAGGGGCTGGAGATCGTGTTGACCCCCGCCCAGCACTGGAGTGGGCGGGGCATCAGCGACCGACTGGCCACCCTGTGGGGCGGCTTCGCCCTGTTCAGCCCGGTCTTCCACGCCATCTACTCCGGCGACACCGGCTACTCGAAGGACTTCGCAGACATTGCGGCGCGCTTCGCGCCGCGGCAGACCACCGCCCTGGGTGGGGGCTTCGACCTCGCGCTGGTGCCAATTGGGGCGTATGAGCCCCGGTGGTTCATGCAGACCCAACACGTCAACCCGGATGAATCGGTGCGTATCCACCGCGACCTCGGAGCCAAGCGCTCCATGGGCGTGCACTGGGGCACCTTCAACCTGACGGACGAGGCGCTGGACGAGCCGCCCCGGGCCCTGGCCAAAGCCCGACTGGCGCAAGGGGTCGCCGACGACCACTTCTTTGTGCTGGCCATCGGGCAGACGCGACAATTGCCCCGTCGAAAAACGGGCCCCTGAGGGTCACTGAATCGAGAACCCCGTGCTTCAAGCGCTCAAAGACGCGTTCCGCAAATCTGTCCCCAGCCGGGATGAACTGGCCGCCAGCCCAGTGCTGCGCCCCATCGCGAACCACCTGTTCCATCCCAAGCTCTGGCACATGCAGCACGAGTCGGTGGCGCGCGGGGTGGCCATCGGCATGTTCTGGGCCTTTGTCATCCCGGTCGGGCAGATCGTGGCAGCGGCCGCACACTGCGTCTGGTGGCGCGCCAACATCCCGATCGCTGCAGGCATCACCTTCATCACCAACCCCTTCACGATCGGGTTCTGGCTGTACCTGGCCTACCACGTCGGGCGCGTGTTCATCGACGCGGCACCCCCGCGCATGCCCGGCGGCGAGGTTGGCGTCTGGCAAGCCCTCACGTCGATTGGCTGGCCGGCCATTGTCGGCATGGGCATCTTCGCCACGGTCGGCTCGGTGGGGGGCTACTTCATCAGCAAGTATGTGTGGCGCTACCGGGTGCTGCTGAAGCTGGCTGAGCGGCGCAAGGCCCGCCTGGCACGGCGCAGCCGCTAGCCCTGCTCCGCTCCAGCGGGGCGGCTGCCAGTGCGCAGGGTGGGCGCTTACACTGCCTGAAAACACACGGGGAAGAGGCGCGCTCATGCTGGCGCTGTTGTCACGCATCGCGGTGGTTCGGGCGCTGGCATGCTGGCTGGCACACCGGCGGCTGTCTCACATCGTGCTTTGGCTGGCTCTTCTGACAGGCCTGACTGCCGTCGCCCAGCAGGGGCGGGCCTGGTGGCAGGCGGAGGGGGGCGACCAAGTGACAGCCGAGCTGCCTGGGCAGTTTGACGCGATGACGCGCATGCGTTTTCGCCCGCTTCAGCCCGACCCGCGCATCGTCATCATCGACATCGACGAGCGCTCGCTCGCCTTGATGGCCCCCGAATTTGGCCGCTGGCCGTGGCCGCGCGACACGCTGGCCGCCGTGGTGGAGCGGGTCGAGTCACAACAGCCTGCGGCCCTGGTGCTTGACATCCAGCTGGCCGATCCCGACAAACTGCAACCTGGCGGCGACGCAGCCCTGGCCGATGCCTTGTCTCGAGCCAGCCGGACCTATGTGCCTGTGGTGCGGCTGGATCCAGCCACCGACAGCAAAAGTGATCTTCGCCTGGCGCAGCTGCCGGGCCTGTGGGAACCCGCACCCGGCGCGTCCGCCAGTGACGCAGCTTCGCGCACCGTAGCGGCCATCCCCCCGTTCATGGACGTGGTGATCCGCAGCCAGCGCATCGGCCTGGCCAACGCCTTGCCAGATGCCGACAGCGTACTGCGTCACTACGACTACCTGGAGTCGCTCGACGACACGCCGGGGGCAGAGGGTCCGCGCCTGCGCTCGCTGCCAGCCCGTGTGGCGCGAGATCTTCAACCGGGCCTGGTCATTCCCGACCAGCCCGTGTTGCTGCGCTGGCCCGCGGCCAAACACCGCTATCCCACGGTGAGCTTTGCCGATGTGTTTGCCGATACGCAGACCCGCCAGACCAAACGCCCGGTCGACGAGTTCAAGGGCAAGCTGGTGTTGATTGGCGCCACGGCGCCCAGCCTGTTTGACCTGAAGGCCACGCCGGTGCGGGCGGTGCATCCGGGCGTGGAGATTCTGGCCGTGGCCACCGACAACCTGCTCAACCGGGCATGGCTTGCGGCGGTGAACCCTGCAATGGCCCTGGGCGTCACCCTGCTGCTGGTGGGCGCCTTCGCCTGGCTGGCGCTACGCCTCGGCTACCAACGCGCGGGCCTGCTCACCGTGCTGGTGCCTGGCTTCCTGCTGGGCGTGTCGTACCTGTCGCTCAACGTCGGCCACACCTTCTGGGACTTCACGCCCGCCGCGGCACTGGCCCTGGGCTTCTTCGCGGCACTGAAGACCTGTGCCTTGCTCCGCGAGTGGCACTGGACCGGGGCACTGGACGCGCCGCACCAGCGGGCCAGTGGCAGCGAACCGGTATGGGTGCTGGCGCATGCCAGCCCGCCTTCATCGCGCGAGCTGTCGGTTGAAGAGGACGAGGCCTGGTTCCGCCTGCTGCGCAAGCATTCGCCGGAGGGCCGACTGGTGCAGTGGACCCACTGGCGCGACACCACCCCTCGCCGCAACTGGGACCGCCTGGCCCAGGTGGTGTGGCGAATGCGGCACACGCAGTCGCAGGCGCAAGCTCAGGCACTCGCGCAAGCCCTGAACGGTGGATTGACGCCGTTTTCAGGCCGTTGCATGATCTTTCACGCCACCGCCGACGCGCTTGATTGGGCACTGGGTGCCAGCGCCGCTGCGGTGCTGGAAGCCCCGGCCCAGCAGCCCCAACCAAGTTCACGCCCATGACCGAACACGCTGCCCGAACCCGCCTTCTTGCCGTTGCCTTGTTCGCGGGTCTGCTGACCCTTGGTACCGTCACCATGCCCACACCGCCGTGGCTCAGTCAGGCCGTGGCACAAACCGCCCGCGCGGCCGCGGTAGTGCTGCCCCGTGACACGCCCTGGTTTGCCGACCGATATGCGGATGCGCCCTCGCTGGGCACCTTGCGCGCCACCACCAGCGTGGAGCCCCTGCGCAGCGAAGGCGGGTGGACACAGATTCGCGCCGAAGGCAAAACCGGCTGGGTGCGGGCCTCGGCCCTGCCCAGCGCGGGCGCCGTGGTGGCCCAAGCTGCCCAGGTGGACTCGGGCCGTACCCAGGCGCAGTCAGGCATCGTGACCACCGCGGTCCGCGGCATTCCCCCACCCAGAGCATCGCGTCACGCACTCATCATCGGGGTAGGCCAGTACAGCGACCCGGCGGTGTCCCCGCTGGCTGGCGTGGCACTCGACATGGACAGCGCCACCCTGATGGCCCTGCAGATGGGGGTGCCGCAGAGCAACATCACCGTGGTGCGCGACCTAGCGGCCACCAAAGCGCGAATCGTCAGCGAGATCAACCAGCTCAACGCCCGGGTGGCCGACGGCGATCGGGTGTTCATCTACTACTCCGGCCATGGCACACGCTGGTATGACCCGACCATTCGCGAGGACACCTGCGTGGAGGCGCTCCTCGCTTCCGACCGGGGCACGCTGACCAACGAAGAGATGGCCGCCCTGCTCAAGCCCATTGCCGACAAGACGGACAAGCTGATGGTGCTGTACGACGCGTGCCACTCTGGCGGCGTGGTCAACGAGCCCATGCGCACACGCTCCCTCAACCTGGGCGGCGAGATGCTGACCCCGCGCTTCAGCCCGGTGGGCACAGCCGCGCAGTGCGCACAGCCCAGCAACCTGCGCACCCGCAGCCTGCTGGGCGAACAGCAGAAACGCGGCGGCCTGCCCGAGAACATCGTGCACATTGCCAGCGCACGCAACGACGAGGTGAGTTTTGACGACCCACAGCGCGGCGGCGTGGCCACGGTGGCGTGGCGCGAATGCATGGCCGGTGAGGCCCGCGATCTGGATCGCTCGGGCCAGATTTCGGTGGAGGAGATTGCCGCTTGTGCCCAAGCCAAGATCAATGCCCGCTTTGCCAACAACCCAACGCAGCAGCCGCACAACATCACCATCACCGGCAACAAAGGCTTTGTGCCGGCCCTGTTTGCCGCCATCCCCGTGGTAGGCCAGGTGGCCACCTTGGTGAATATCGCCACCACGGTCAACACCATGGTGAATGCCAACCGCCCGCCCAGCGCGCCCGCAAGCACGGCCACGCCGCCTGCCCCTGCACCGGTGGCAGGGCCGGTTGCGGTGCCTTCACCAGCGCCCGCCGCCCCAGTCGTAGCCCCAATCGCGGCCGCGCCAACACCTGCTCCTGCACCCGCACCCGTGGCTTCACCCGTTGCGGCACCAGCGCCCGCCCAAGTGGTCGCTGTGGTGCCTCCGGCCACGCCAGTGGCGGCCGCACCGAGCCCAGTGCCTACACCTGCACCCGAACCCCCCGGCGCTGGGCCGCAAGCCACCATCAACGAACTCCTGGCTCAGCGCGATGGTCGCCGCAAGGTGGACATCAGCTTGTCGCGACCCAGCTTGCAAATTGGCCGCGACGCGCTTGACTTCAGTGTGCGCTCCAGTCACGCCGGGCATGTGTATGTGGGCCTATTGGGCAGCGACCAGCAAAGCTTCTATTTGCTGTTCCCCAATGACCTGGACAGCAACAACCAGATCGCCGCCGGGCAAACCCTGCAACTGCCCCGCCCCAACTGGCGGGTGCAGGCAGGCGGGCCAGCGGGCACCAACCGCATGATCGTGCTGGTGACCGAAAGCCCGCGTGATGTGGCGGCCCTGCAAGCCGCTGGGGGTGCGGCCAAGGCGGGGCCCTTTGTCCGTACGCTCACCACCCCTGAGGGGCGCAGCAACATCGGCTGGTTTCTCACCGGCAGCGCCAACGCCGACAAGCCCGAGTGCCGCCCCAGCACCCGGCGCAACCTGGTGGTGGCCCCGGTGTGTTCTGACGCCTTTGGTGCCGCGGTGGTCGACGTGGTGGAGCGCTGACCATGCCCACCCGTGACGGCCACCAGCCCCACCTCACCCGCCGCTCCACCCTTCGCTTGGGCACATCGGCTGCCGCCTTGGCAGCCAGCGCGGGCCTGCTGCCCCTGCCACTCTGGGCGCAGACCGCGGGCAAGAAAGTGGCCTTCGTCATCGGCAACTCCGCCTACCCGGGCAACATGGCCCTGGCCAACCCGGCCAACGACGCCAAGGCCATGGCCGAGGTGTTCCGCCGCATGGGCTTTGAGGTGGTTGAGCTGCTCGACGTCAGCAAGGCCGCTTTGGACGCGGGCCTGGCCCGCACCCGCACCGCCTTGGCTGGTGGCAAGGGCGTGGGCGTGCTGTTCTATGCAGGCCATGGCCTGCAGCTAGACTGGCGCAACTAGGGCCTGTTCACACTATTTCTGAAGAGCGCGTTGCTAGGCAAAACGGTCTCGGGCAAGGCGCAATACGAAGCCGGGTGCGCACCCCGGCGAGGCTTTGCAACGCCGCCCGAGACCTTTTTGGCCGCAACCCGAAGGGAATGAGCGGCAAAAACCGCCACTCGTTGTTGCACGGCTCGGCAAGGCCCCGGCATTGCCAACGCCGCGCGCCTAGATTGGCAGCTTTTGTCACTCATTCGCGCCTCCAGAAATGGTGTGAACAGGCCCTACATGGTGCCGGTAGATGCGCGGCTGGCGGCGGCCGACGCGCCATGAGAAAGGCGATATCTGGATCGTCGAAGCCACTGACCTGATGACCAACCGCACCAACCGGGGGCAACGCACGGTCATCGAAGCTACCGACCTGCAGGCCGTCTTTGATGGGCCGACCCCGCTCGTCCTGGACCAGTTGGGCAACATCCTCGAAAACTTCACCGGCCGCAAAGACCCCCCTCTTGTGCAGTTCCCGGCTGAACTGAGAGTAGGCAAGCGCTAGCGCACCGTGTTTGACAACTAGGCACCAGGCCGACCCTTGGAGCGGGGCACCTACTATGACTACCGCGTGGTCAAGCGGGAGACCTTGAAGCTGCCGCGCGGCTAGCGGGCTGCCTTCCGCATCGAGGGAAAAGCTTCAACCGGTTCGGCGTTCACCTGGTGTCCGGCATCTGGGTCGATGCGAAAACCGGTTTGTCGTTGGGGGGAGAAAACTCCGCTCGCGAC
>CAZRRW010000112.1:0-8144 GCA_964602505.1 uncultured Burkholderiaceae bacterium | reverse complement strand
CGACTTCAGGTAGCGCGACACGCCGGTGATGGTGCCGGTGGTGCCCATGGCGCTGACGAAGTGCGTGACCCGGCCCTTGGTGTCGGCCCAGATCTCGGGGCCGGTGGTCTCGTAGTGGATGCGCGGGTTGTCGGCATTGGCAAACTGGTCGAGCACCCGGCCCTCGCCGCGCTTTTCCATGTCGGCTGCCAGGTCGCGGGCGTACTCCATGCCGCCGCTCTTTGGCGTGAGGATCAGCTCTGCCCCAAAGGCCTTCATGGTCTGGGCGCGCTCGATGGACAAGTCCTCCGGCATGATGAGCACCATGCGGTAGCCCTTGATGGCTGCAGCCATGGCCAGCGCAATGCCGGTGTTGCCCGAGGTGGCTTCGATCAGCGTGTCGCCGGGTTGGATGTCGCCGCGCTCTTCGGCACGGCGGATCATGCTGATGGCCGGGCGGTCTTTCACCGACCCGGCGGGGTTGTTGCCCTCCAGCTTGCCCAGCACCACATTGCCGCGGGCCGCGTTGTCAGCCGCGTCAATGCGTTGCAGGCGCACCAGAGGCGTGTGGCCAATGGCGTCCTCCAGCGTGGGGTAGGAGGCCGCGGGCGGTTTGGGCGAGGCAGAAGGTTTGCTCATTGTTCAATGACCATCAGGCGCTGATGGTGCCGGAAGCCGGAATCGAACCGGCACGGTGTTTTGCACCGGCAGATTTTGAGTCTGCTGCGTCTACCAATTTCGCCACTCCGGCAGCGAAGAAGAGGCGCATTGTAGTCAGGCAAAACCCGCTTCTTGGCAGGGGAAGCAAAACGGTTCATGCTTGGGCCATTGCACATGGAGCCGCCCACATGCCACCCGTGACACCCACCCCCCTGGCGTTTCGTCTGCCGCGGCGCCTTGCCTTGTGGCTGTTGGCGGCCGCCAGCGTCTGCATGGCCCCCGCGTGGGCCCAGGCCCCGGCGGCCGAGGCCAGCCCTGCGGCCATGCTGGCGGCCATCACCAAGGCCAGTGAAGCGGTGTACGGCGTGCGCGCCCGTGTGGCCGCCAACGCCCGCTCGGCCGAAACCCTGGGCCGTCAGCGCATGGGCTCCGGCGTGGTGGTGGGGCCCGACGGCCTGGTGCTGACCATTGGCTACCTGGTGATGGAGGCCGAGCAGGTGGAGCTGCTGGACAGCGAAGGCCGCGCCACCCCTGCCAAGGTGGTGGCTTACGACCTGGCGTCTGGCTTTGGCCTGGTGCAGGCCATCGTGCCCCTGGCGGGCGAGCCGGTGCGCCTGGGCAGCATGGCGGGCCCAGCGGCCACGCCCAGCCAGCCGGTGCTGGTGGTCAGCGGCGGGCCGCAGGGCGATGTGAGCGCGGCGCAGATCGTCTCGCGCCGCGCCTTCAGCGGCAACTGGGAATACTTTCTCGACGCAGCCCTCTTCACCAGCCCGCCTCGGGCCGACCACTCAGGCGCGGCCCTGTTCAACCAGCAGGGCGAGCTGCTGGGCATTGGCTCGCTGCTGGTGAGCCAGGTGATCCCCGGGCGCAACCTGCCGGGCAACATGTTTGTGCCCGCAGAGCTGTTTGCCAGCATCCGCGCCGAGCTGCAGGCCCAGGGCCACACCCGCGCCAGCAAGCGGCCCTGGCTGGGCATCAACGCCGGCGAAAGCAATGGCCGGGTGGAGGTGGGCCGCGTCAACCGTGACAGCCCCGCGTCTCAGGCGGGCCTGAAGCCGGGCGACATCATCCTGGGCATTGAAGGCCAGCGGGTGGCCACGCTCGAGGCGCTTTACAAGCGCCTGTGGCAGGCCGAGGCGGGCGCCGAAGTGCGCCTGACGGTGCTGCAAGGCGCGGACGTGAAGGAAATCCGCGTCAAGACCGTGGATCGCATGAGCACCCTGGCCCGCCCGGCTGGGGTGTAGGCCCAGATTCCATGCGCCTTGCAGGCGGTTTTGGGCCTGCAAGGCCGTATCCACGGGCGGGGCAGTTCGCGCGGCTTAACTCGTTGCCGCTTTGCAGCCTCAGCGAGTGGCCCGTCATGCATCTTGAAGCACTGTCAGGGTGATATCCAGTCATCGTTCCAACAGCCAGAAAAACGAGGAGAGTCCTCGTCTTTCTTGCCTCTGTGACATCCAGCTATTCATCAATCCGAGTGATGAATGCGATTCGAAAAAGACCTAAAATAAAACGTTGCTATCAATCGACAGCCAATCCCGCTTTCACCGTGGGATAGCGCAGGCTCACCCGCAGCTCGCGCTTGAGGCGGTTGTTGTCCAGTCGGCGTGACTCGCTCATGAAGCTGAGCAGCATGGGCGGCAGCGTGGCCTGGGCCTCGGCCAGGCTGATGCGCCGGGGTGCCGGCAGGCCATAGTGGCTGGCGGCCCATTCGAAGTAGTCGCCCATCTTCATCTCGCCGTCGTCGCTCACATGGTAGGCCCGCAGGGGTTGGCCGCGGAACAGGGCGGCCACGCAGGCGCGGGCCAGGTCGTCGGCGTGGATGTGGTTGGTGAACACGTCGTCTTCCGCGCGCAGGGCAGGGGTGCCGCGCAGCAGGCGCTCGCGCGGGGTGCCGCCGTCGCGGTTGGGGGCGTAGATGCCGGGAATGCGCAGGATGCTGGCGGCCACGCCGCTGCGCCGCGCCACCCAGCGCACCAGGGCCTCGGCGTGCACGCGGCGCTGGGCCCGCGGGGTGGCCGGGGCCACCGGCCGGGTTTCGTCAAACCGGGCGCCACCGCAGTCGCCATACACCCCGGTGGTGGAGCCATAGACCAGGCTGGTGGGTGGGCTGCGCCGGGCCAGTGCGTGCAACAGGTGACGGGTGCGGGGGTCGGTGCGCAGGGTTGGGGGCTCGGCCTTGGGCTCGCGCCCAGCTGGCGCCGGCGCTTCGGTTGGCGGTGGGGCCAGGTGCAGCACCCGGTGGCCCAGGCCAGCCAGGCGGGCCAAGGTGGCGGGCTCGTCCAGGTTGCCCACCAGGGGCGTGATGCCTGCGGCCCGCAGCGCGGCGGCTTTGGCGGGGCTGGAGGTCAGGGCGTACAGCCGGGTGCGCACCGGCTGGGCCTGCCCGCCCCCCAGGGCCTGCGCAGCACGAAGCCCCACGTCGCCGCAGCCCACGATCAATACCCGGTGTTGGCGAAAGCGGCGGGGCAATGTCATGGGTGGGCGGCTGGGTAGGCGTGGGCAGGGCACAATTTTGGGCTGTTTGCCTGCTGGCTGGCGGCGCCCAGCCGGCCCAACGTTTCCTCTGCCTATGTCCACCCCCTTCCAAGTCAGTGTTCAACCCAGCGGCCGTCATTTCGACTGCGCCCCCGGCGAGGCCATCCTTGCTGCCGCCATCCGCGCGGGCATTGGCCTGCCCTACGGCTGCAAGGACGGCGCCTGCGGCTCGTGCAAGTGCAAGCTGGTGTCGGGCGAGGTGGAACTGGGGCCGCACCAACTCAAGGCCCTGTCGGTGGCCGAGCGCGAGGCGGGCTTCACGCTCACCTGCCAGGCCCACCCCAAGACCGACGTGGTGCTCGAGTCGCGCGAGGTCGTGGGCCTGGGGCAGTTTCCGGTGAAGAAGATGCCTGCCCGGGTGGCCACCATCGAGCAGGTGGCACCGGACGTGAAGGTCATTCGCCTGCAGTTGCCGGCCAACGACACCTTGAAGTACCTGGCGGGCCAGTATGTCGAGTTCATCCTGCGCGACGGCTCACGCCGCAGCTACAGCATGGCCAACGCCCCCCACACGCTGGAGGGCGGGCCGCAGGTGGAGCTGCACATCCGCCACATGCCGGGCGGCAAGTTCACCGACCACGTGTTCGGCCCCATGAAGGAGAAGGAGATCCTGCGCATCGAGGGGCCGTTTGGCAGCTTCTTCCTGCGGGAAGAGTCGGACAAGCCGATGGTCATGCTGGCCTCGGGCACCGGCTTTGCGCCCATCAAGGCGCTCATCGAGCACATGCAGTCCAAGCGCATCCAGCGCCCCGCGGTGCTCTACTGGGGGGGCCGCCGCCCGCAAGACCTGTACATGGACGCCTGGGTCAAGGCCAAGGTGGCCGAGATGCCCAGCCTGCGCTACGTGCCGGTGGTCAGCGACGCGCTCCCCGAAGATGGCTGGACTGGCCGCACCGGCTTTGTGCACCGCGCGGTGATGGCTGACCTGGCCGACCTGTCGGGCCATCAGGTGTATGCCTGCGGCGCGCCGGTGGTGGTGGACTCGGCCCAGCGCGACTTTGTGGCCCAGTGCGGGCTGCCGGCCGACGAGTTCTACGCCGACAGCTTCACCACCGAGGCGGACAAGGCCGGCATGGTGAGCGACCCTAGGCCCGCCTGAGCCCTGGCGCACGCGTATGTCGGCCCCACGTTACGAGCACCGCTTCTGCCCCAACTGCGCCACCCCGCTGGCGCTGACCGAGCGGCTGGAGGACGGCGGCCTCACCCAGCGCCTGGCCTGCCCCGCCTGCGGCTGGACGCACTGGAACAACCCCACGCCGGTGCTGGCCGCGGTGATCGAATGCCCCGAGCGGCCCGAGGCCGAGGGGCAGATCCTGCTGGCGCGCAACGCAGCCTGGCCGGGCAAGATGTTTGCGCTCATCACCGGCTTCATGGAGGCCGGGGAGACGCCGCAGGACGGCATTGCCCGCGAGGTGAAGGAGGAGACCGCGCTGGATGCGATGGCCGTCAACCTCATTGGGGTGTACGACTTCCAGCGCATGAACCAGGTGATCATTGCCTACCATGTGCTGGCGCGCGGCGAGGTGCGGCTGTCGCCCGAGCTGGCCGAGCACCGCTTCTTCACGCCGCAGGCCGTGCGCTGCTGGCCGGCGGGCACCGGCTACGCCCTGGCCGACTGGCTCAAGGGCCGCGGCCACGAGCCGCAGTTTGTGGACTTGCCAAGGAGATAATCACCGCCATGAACATCGCGCGAGAACTCGACACCCGCGGGCTCAACTGCCCCTTGCCCATCCTGAAGGCCAAGAAGGCTCTGGCAGAGATGAGCACGGGTCAACTGCTCAAGGTGGTGGCCACTGACGCGGGCTCAGTGCGCGACTTCCAGGCCTTTGCCAAGCAGACCGGCAACGAGCTGGTGGCGCAGACCCAGGGCAACGGCGAATACAACCACGTGCTGCGCCGCCGCTAGGCGGCTTCAGCTGCGCGCCTGCATCCAGGCGCTGAAGGCGGCCCCCACTTCGGGGTGCTTCAGGCCCAACTCCACCGTGGCTTCCAGAAAGCCCAGCTTGCTGCCGCAGTCATAGCGCTTGCCGCTGTAGCGGTAGGCAAACACCTGCTCCTGCCCCAGCAGGGCGGCAATGCCGTCGGTGAGCTGGATCTCGCCGCCAACCCCCTTGCCGCCCGCGCGGATGCCGTCGAACACCGCCGGGCTCAGGATGTAGCGGCCCGACACAGCCAGGGTGCTGGGTGCCACCTCGGGCAATGGCTTTTCCACGATGGCCGTGACTTCGGTGAGGGCCTCGCTCATGACGCGGCCGCTCACGATGCCATAGCGCCGCGTCTCCTCAGGCGGGACGTCCTGCACGGCGAGGATGCTGCCGCCCAGGCGCTGGTGCTGTGCCACCATCTGCGCCAGGATGGGCGTCTCGCCGATCATCAGGTCATCGGCCAGCAGCACCGCAAAGGGCTCGCCCGCCACCAGGCGTTCGGCACACAGCACCGCGTGGCCCAGCCCCAGGCTTTTGGGCTGACGTACATAGATGCACTCCATGTCTTCGGGCTTGACCCGGCGCACCACACCCAGCAGGTCATCCTTGGCACTGGCAGCCAGCTCGGTTTCCAGCTCGTAGGCGGTGTCGAAGTGGTCTTCAATCGCCCGTTTGCTTCGGCCGGTGACGAAGATCATCTGGCGGATGCCGGCGGCGTAGGCTTCCTCCACCGCGTACTGGATGAGGGGCTTGTCCACCACAGGCAGCATTTCCTTGGGCTGCGCCTTGGTGGCTGGCAGGAAGCGGGTGCCCAGGCCCGCGACGGGGAATACCGCCTTGGTGATGGGTCGGGCAGACAGGGAGGCAGTGGCGTTCGGCATCGCGGCATTCTGCCTGCCGCGAACGGCAGCGCTGCCCGGACAAGCGGTGTCGCCGGGCTGACACGAGGCTGACGCAATCCCGTAACATCTGCCCTGTCCTGCCCCTGGTGGGACAGTCCTGCGGCGCTGCCGCGCTCACGCATTGCCCCGACGCGCCTGTGGACTGCCTCATCCTTGAACCGTTGCAAGAAGACGCCCGCCAGTGGCTGGCCGACCGCCATTCGGTGCGCCTGGCCCCGGAGCTGGCGGCCGATGCCACGGCCCTGAGGCGCGAGCTGTACAACGTGCGCACCGTGGTGCTGCCGACCGAGGTGGCTGTGACTGAGCAGCTATTGGGTTTCGCGCCCCGGCTGAGGGCCCTGGCTCGCCTGTCGGTGGGCATTCAGAACATTGATGCCGACGCCTGCCGCCGTGCCAACGTCGAGGTGGTGCGCAGCCTCAACGCTCATGCCCAGGCCTGTGCGGAGTACATGGTGACGGCCATTCTGGGCTTGTTTCGCCGTGGCTTCTCGATCATGGTGCGCGAACGCGATGTCGCGGCCTTGCCTTTGGGCCGGGAGATCCACGGGGCCACCATCGGGCTGATCGGCATGTCCCCCACGGCGCGGGTGCTGGCCATGCTGCTCAAGTCCTTCGGGGCGCGTGTGATCGGCTACGACCCGGCGCTGCACGCCAGCGACCCCTTGTGGGCCCGCGAAGGGGTTGAGCCCGTGCCCATGAACCAGGTCATGGCCCTGTCTGATGCGGTGTGTGTGCAGCTCACCTATGCCAGCCGTTACCGCGGCCTCATCAGTGCCCACGTGCTCAAGCATGGCAAGCCAGGCCAGGTGATGGTGTGCATCGCGCGCCATTGGCTGTTTGACCAGGACGCCCTGGCGGCCGAGCTGCGCAGTGGTCGCATCGAGGCGGCCATCTTCGACAGCGCTGACCAGGACATCAAGGCGCCGGGCTCACCCTTTCACGGGCTGAAGAACTTCTTTGTCACCCCGCAGATGTCGGTACGCACCCGCGAGGCCCGCTCACGGGCCACCTGGTACATCGTGCGGCGGCTCGACGAGATCCTGCGTCTGGACAACCAGCGGGCGTCGGACCTCACCCCAACCCGGCCAAACGCGCTCGAAGCTTATCTGCCGCCGCGCTGAACTCGGCCACCCGGGCCCGCTCCTGGGCAATCACCTCGGCCGGGGCGCGCGCCACAAAGCCTTCGTTGGCCAGCTTGCCCTGCGCCTTGGCGACTTCGCCTTCCAGGCGCTTCAGCTCCTTGCCCAGTCGCTCGCGTTCGGCGGCCACATCCACCTGAACAATCAGCGCCATGCGCAGGTCGCCGCTCACGGCCACCGCCGCCTGGGCGCTGGCCTGCGCAAAGGACTCCTCCGACTCGGCCGCGGTCACCGCGCTCAGCTTGGCCAGGGCCGCCACCAGGGGCGCAGCGGCCTGCACGAAGCCGGCGTCACCCAGGGTGAGCAGGGGCACCCGCTGGGCAGGCGACAGGCCCATTTCGCTGCGCAGGGCACGGGCTTCGCCCACCACCGCCTTCAGGCGGGCCATGAAGGCATCGGCTGTCGGGTCGATCTTCTCCATCTGCGCCTTCGGGTAGGGCGCGGTGACGATGCTGTCGGTGGCTTTGCGCCCGGCCGCCGGGGCCACCACCTGCCACAGCTCTTCGGTGATGAAGGGCGTCAGCGGGTGCAGCAGGCGCAGCACGGCTTCCAGCACGCGCAGCAGGGTGCGGCGGGTGGCGCGCTGCTGCGACTCGCCGCCCTGGGCGATCTGCACCTTGGCCATCTCCAGGTACCAGTCGCAGTATTCGTCCCACACAAAGCGGTAGATCGCGTTGGCCACGTTGTCGAGCCGGTAGTCGGCAAAGCCCTGGGCCACCTCGGCCTCGGTGCGCTGCAACTCGTTGACGATCCATTTGTCGGCGTCGCTGAAGCTCAAGTAGCCGTGCGCTGGGCCGCCCACCGCACACTCGGCTTTGGAATGCTCCAGAAGTCCACAGTCCTGCCCCTCGCAGTTCATCAGCACAAAGCGGGTGGCGTTCCACAGCTTGTTGCAGAAGTTGCGGTAGCCCTCGCAGCGCTTGGTGTCGAAGTTGATGGCGCGCCCCAGGCTGGCCAGTGCGGCGAAGGTGAAGCGCAGCGCATCGGCGCCATAGCCCGGGATG
>CAZRRW010000111.1:0-8202 GCA_964602505.1 uncultured Burkholderiaceae bacterium | reverse complement strand
TCAGCACCGCGAAGCGGTTGCCTTCCTTGATCAGGCCCATCGCGATGCCGGCCACATGGGCCTTCATCGGCACGCCGGCGTCCATCAGCGACAGGCAGCCGCCGCAGACCGAGGCCATCGACGACGAGCCGTTCGACTCGGTGATCTCGGAGACCACGCGGATCGAGTACGGGAACTCGTCCTTGCTCGGCAGCGCGGCGATCAGCGCGCGCTTGGCCAGGCGGCCGTGGCCGATCTCGCGGCGCTTGGGGCTGCCCACGCGACCGGTTTCGCCAGTGGCGAACGGGGGCATGTTGTAGTGGAACAGGAAGCTGTCGTGGAACTCGCCCGCCAGCGCATCAATGCGCTGCGAGTCTTGCGCGGTGCCCAGGGTGGCCACCACAAAGGCCTGCGTCTCACCGCGCGTGAACAGGGCCGAGCCGTGGGTGCGGGGCAGCACCGACGTGCGAATCTCGATGGGGCGCACGGTGCGGGTGTCGCGCCCGTCGATGCGGGGCTCACCGGCCAGGATCTGGCTGCGCACGATCTTGGCCTCGATGTCAAACAGCATCGATTCCAGCTTGACCTCGTCGAACTCGGCGCCTTCTGCCTTCAGCGACTCCTTCACCTCGGCATAGGCCAGGCGGCAGGCCTGGGTGCGATCCTGCTTGCTTCGGATCTGGTAGGCGGCACGCAACTTGCCCTCGGCCAGGGCGTTGACCTTGGCGATGAAGGCCTCATCCTTGGCAGGGGGCGTCCACTGCCACTCGGGCTTGCCAGCGTCACGCACGAGGTCGTGGATGGCGTTGATGGCCACCTGGCCCTGCTCGTGCCCAAACACCACGGCGCCGAGCATGATCTCCTCGCTCAGCTGCTGGGCCTCCGACTCGACCATCAGCACGGCCGCCTCGGTGCCCGCCACGATCAGGTCCATCTGCGAGTTGGCGCGCTCGGTCTTGCCCGGGTTGAGCACGTACTCGCCGTTGATGTAGCCCACGCGGGCCGCACCAATGGGGCCGTTGAAGGGAATGCCCGACACGCTCAGGGCAGCGCTCGACGCGATCATCGCTGCAATGTCGGCGTCCACTTCAGGGTTCAGGCTCATCACATGGATGACCAGCTGCACCTCGTTGTAGAAGCCTTCGGGGAAGAGCGGGCGGATCGGGCGGTCGATCAGGCGGCTCGTCAGGGTCTCGTGCTCGCTCGGCTTGGCCTCACGCTTGAAGAAGCTGCCGGGGATCTTGCCTGCCGCGTAGGTCTTCTCGATGTAGTCGACCGTGAGGGGGAAGAAGTCCTGGCCGGGCTTGGCGTTCTTGGCACACACCACGGTGGCAAGCACCACGGTGTCGTCCATGTTGACCAGCACGGCGCCAGTGGACTGGCGCGCGATCTCACCCGTCTCCATGGTGACGGTGTGCTTGCCCCACTGGAAGGTCTTGGTGACTTTGTTGAAGATGGACATGCGTCTCTCCTGGATTGATAACGGCCCGTGACCGGGCCCAAAACGGGAGGACGATGCGGCGTGATGCCATTCCAGCGGGGATCGCACAGGCCGCGCAAGCCAGCGGTCTCAAACCCCGGTGGAATAGCACGCACTCACGTGAACCATCCACCCAACGACACCACGGCGGCCAGGGGCTGGCCCCAGCCGCCGCGGCGGACTTACTTGCGCAAACCGAGTTTGCCGATCAGCGCGGTGTAGCGGTCGGCGTCCTTGTTCTTCAGGTACGCCAACAGGTTCTTGCGCTGGTTCACCAGCTTCAACAGGCCGCGGCGACCGTGGTGGTCTTTCGCATGCGTCTTGAAGTGGGGTGTGAGTTCATTGATCCGCGCCGTGATCAGCGCGACCTGCACTTCCGGGCTGCCGGTGTCGGCGGCGCCTCGGGCATTGGCCTTGATGATCTCGGCCTTGCTGGATTTTTCGAGTGACATGGATGCTCCAGATTGACTTGCGAACGAGGCTGGATGGGCCCCGCCGTGTGCTGCCCCGCCCAAAAGGCGGTGTCAGCGCGCCCGCAGCCCCACGCCGCGAGCAACCCAGCATTGTAGCGGCCAGGCGGCCTGCGTCAGGTGGGCGCGGACGGGTCTGCCGCCATGGCACCGCCCACGGTGAAGCTGACCTGGGGCGCAAGCACCCGGATGGCGCGGCGCGGCGCCTCCGCAGCCGGCTCATCCGTCTGGGCGCACAGGCGCCGGAGTTCGCGGTCGATGGCGGCAAAGT
Organism: uncultured Burkholderiaceae bacterium; assembly: GCA_964602505.1. GTDB lineage: Bacteria > Pseudomonadota > Gammaproteobacteria > Burkholderiales > Burkholderiaceae_C > CAZRRW01. Next base: position 6,002 of record CAZRRW010000111.1, on the reverse strand, counting down.
CCTGTTCCTGCTGCGCCCGATGCGCCACCGCCAGGGTGAAGCGCACCGGCACCGCCGCCGGGTCGTGCGGGTCGGCCATCAGGCCCAGCGCCACCAGGCGCGACAGGCGCAAGGTGAGCGCCTCGCCCTTGGGCATGCCACCCATGGCTATGCCCAGCGTATTGCGGCCGATGCGGCCCACTTCGTCGATGTCGCGCGTGACGGTGCGCACCAGCCGCACGCTGCGGGCCAGCAGCAATTCGGTCTCCACGGTGCTCAGCGCGTTCGGGACATTCGGCTCCACCTGGACGTAGACCAGCGCCACGTCGCGCCGGTTGGCAAGCCCATAGGCCCACAGTCGGCTCGCCCGCTGCCGGAAGCGCCGTTCATTCAGAAACCCAGTCAGAGGGTCGCGCTGTGCCGCAGCCTGTTCGCGCACCGCCTGGGCATGGCGCGCCCGGCCATAGGCGTTGATGCACAGCATCATGGCCACTGACTCGATGATCGAGGTGATGACCGGGGTGTTGTCCGGCAGCCAGGCCATGGGCAGCCAGCCCACGCTGGCGGCCAGCGAGAAACCCAGGCTGAACACGTAGGGGGTGTAAATGAGCAGCCAGATGCCGCCATACGCCACGCCAGCCCGCCATGCCTGCCATGCCGCCAGCACCGTGAAGCCAAACACACCGAGCCACACCAGATTGAAGACACCAATGACGCGCTCGTACCGGTCAGTCAGCAGGGTGTGCAGCAGGTAGGCCGCGCAAAGCACCATCAGGCTGCGGGCCACCCAGTGGAACCAGGGCTTCTGAAAGCCCCCGAACATGTGGCGGGTGAACTGCAGGTTGAACATCAAGGCCCCCACCACGCCCAGCACGACGGCGTCGCTTGCCCACTTGGTGGCGCCCGGCCACAGCAGCAGGTGGGCGGCCCCCGTGTAGCAGAGTGCGGCCAGACCGGTTGAGAGCAGGTAGCCGGCGTACCAGCCGTAGGTGCTGTCGCGAAAGGCCAGGCTCATCTGAAGGCACAGCATCATCAGCGTCAGCATGACCCCGGCCGACAGGCCCGACAACACCAGTGCGCGCCGGTCGGCGGCCTGCGCCGCTTGCGCGCTGATCAAGCGCGGCGTCACGCTCAAGGGCAAGCGGTGCTCAACCCGCACATACACCGCGTCCTGCCCGGTGCGCAGTTCGTCTGGCAGCAGCGCAAACTGCGGGCGCAGGGAAGGCATGGGCCATTCGGTGTGGGGCACCCGGTCGCCTGCGGCATGCACCTGCCAGGCGCCGCCTGCAACCCGCTGGAACATCTCGTACCGGTCGACCACGATGGTCGGAAACTCCACCAGCTGGCCGGCCGCGCCGGCGGGCGGCACGAAACGAAGCCACAGCGGTGCCTCCTTGGAGACCCGGTAGCTGCGTCTGGCCTCCACCGCTTGCCATGCGCCCTCCGGCATGGCAGCGGCCATGTCGATCGTCGTGCTGGCGGGCAGGCCCTCCAGCACCTGCCAGGTGCCTGCCCCCGCGTCAGCGGCGCGGGCGGCGGCACCCCAGCCCATGAGCGCAACCATGCACAGCCCAAGCAGCAGGCGCCCGAAGCGCCGGACTGACGCGACACTGGCCATCGTCTCAAGCCATGGCCAGAAACCGCTCCAGGCGAGCCACGCCGTCGTGCAGACGGCCGAGGTCCTTGGAGGCAAAGCACCAGCGCAGCCAGCCCTCGGCTTCGGGGGCAAAGGCAGAGCCCGGCGCCAGGCCCAGACCCGCCTCGGCCACCAGGCGTTTGGCCAGGGCCAGGGAGTCGCGCTCGCCCTCGATGGTCAGGAAGGCATACATGCCGCCCGGGGCCGCGGCCACCCGCACCCCGGGCAGGGCCTGCAACGCGGGTACCAGGGTGTCGCGGCAGGCCTTCAGGTGGCGCACCACCCGGGGCGTGACCTGGGCAGTGCCCTCGATGGCCGCCACGCCCGCGCGCTGCACAAACACGGGGGCGCAGGACATGTTGAACTCCAGCAGCTTGCCAACCTGCGGCGTGACCGACTCGGGCATGACCATCCAGCCCAGCCGCCAGCCCGTCATCAGAAAGCTCTTGGAAAAGCTGCCCACCACGATCAGCCGGTCGTCGGCGCTGGCCATGTCCAGAAAGCTCGGGGCGCCGCCCACGCCAAGCTGGGCCTCGGGCTGCTCGAAGTAGAGCTTTTCGTACACCTCGTCCGCCAGGATCCAGGTGCCCGTCGTGCGGCAGTGCGCCAGGATGGCCTGCTGCTCGGCGCGGCTGAGGGTCCAGCCGGTTGGGTTGTTGGGCGCGTTCACGATGAGCAGCTTGGTGGCCGGCGTAATGGCGGCCACCAAGGCATTCAAGTCCAGCCGCCAGGCACCCAGCGCATCGGGCACCAGTGGCACCGCCTTCACCACCCCGCCCATCACCGCGGGCTGCGCGGTCAGGTTGGGCCAGACCGGCGTCACCGCCACCACCTCGTCGCCCGCATCAATCAGCGCCTGACAGGCCACCATGAGGGCGTTGACGCCTCCCGAGGTGACGCCAATGCGCTCCATGCCCACCGGCACGGCGCCTGCCGCACCCGAGGCACGGCGCCCCGCGCTCAGGTAGGCCGCAATGGCCCCACGCAACTCGGGCAGGCCCAGGTTGTGGGCATAGAAGGTCTCGCCAGCGGTCAGCGACGCGCGCGCCGCATCGCGGATGAATCCCGGTGTGACTTCGTCGCTCTCGCCAAACCAGAAGGGCAGCACATCTGAACGGCCCAGGCCGGCGTTGGCCACCTGGCGGATGCGCGACTCTTCAAGGGCCTGGATGACGGTTCGCATGGAGATATTGTCCTGATCGGCGGGCGGCCTGGCCTAGGTTCACTTCACCCGGTTCATCACACAGCTGTGCGGCTGCTCGGTCGCGGCTGCAGGCACAAAGCGCAGGGTGCGAAAGCCGTAGCCCGAGCCTTCCACGTCAAAGCGCACCTGGTCGCCCGTGGGCGTGCTGCCGGCGGCAGCCACCCGCTGCATCACGCTCACCCGCATCGGCTGGATGAACTGGTGGTCGCCCGCGCGCATCCAGCCGCTGTGAAAGCCCAGCAGCCCGCCTCCGGCGCCAGGCACCGCCTTGCCGTCGAAGCGCGCCCCCGCCAGCGCGGCAGACACAGCCGCGGCCTCGGCCGAGCGGGCCTTCTCCACCGCGGCCGCATACATCTCCACCATGGCGTGCATGCGGGCGTGCACATAGTCGTCCCTGGGGTCGGGGTAGCGCGCACGAAACGCCAGATAAAAGCGCTCGCTGGCCTCGCGTGCTGCCTTTTCGGCCGGGGTTTCGGCGCGATTGGCAGTGCCCTCCACCGCCACATTGGGGTGCCATTCGTTCACCGCCAGCACCCGGCCCACCCCAGCCTCGCCAATGGCCGCTGGGGCACCCAGGGCATTGGCATAGAAGGTGTAGAACTTGCCGTCATAGCCCACCTCGCGGGCGGCCTTGATGAGCAGGGTGAGGTCGCTGCCGAAGTTGCCTGTCAGCACCGCCTGCGCGCCCGAGGCCTTGATCTTGGTGGCGTAGGGCAGAAAGTCGCGGATGCGCCCCAGGGGATGCAGCTCGTCGCCGACGATCTGGATGTCGGGGCGCTTGGCCGTCACCATTTCGCGGCCCTTCTTCAGCACATGCTGGCCAAAGCTGTAGTCCTGCCCGATCAGGTAGAGCCGCTTGACCGACAGGTCCTCCTTCAGCACGTCGGTCAGCGCAGCCAGCCGCATGTCGGCGTGCGCGTCAAAGCGGAAGTGCCAGGGGCTGCAGCGCTCGTTGGTGAGGCTGGGCTCCACGGCGGAGTAGTTGAGAAACAGCACCCGGCGGCCCGGCTCGCGCTCGTTGTGCTTGTTCACGGCGTCAATCAGCGCGGCAGCGGTGGCCGAGCTGTTGCCCTGCAAGATCACGTCCGCCTTCTGGTCGAGTGCGGCGCGGAAGGCCGACAGCGCCTCTTCCGTCTGGCCCTTGCTGTCAAAGCGCAGCAGCTCCAGCCGCCGCGCCAGCACCTGGCCATTGGGCTGCACCAGGCGCAAGCCGCCACGGGCGTTGACGCGCTCCACCGCCCACACCAGGTTGCGAAACACCGCCTCGCCCGCATTGGCAAAGGGGCCTGACAGCCCCTCCACCAGGGCCAGGCGCACAGGCGGGTTGTTGGCCACCTGCGCCAAGGGCTGGCTGCGCGCCGCGGTGGCCGCCAGCTTTGCATCAGGGGCGGCCTGCGCGGCGGGGGCCAGGGCCCCCAGCACCAGGCTAAGGCCGGCGCCCAAGCCGAGCACACGCCGCATGGGGCTGGGTTGAGATTCAAGATTTCTTCCAAAGCCAAAAAACATGCTGAAGGTCCAATCATTCCGGCGAGTAGCCAGATCCAATTTTTAAAACTTTCGGGATCAAATAAGTTCTCAGTAACGCGTTAGCTCAATGAAACAACAAACTCCTCGATCATGGTGCGCACCTCCAGCGGCTTTTCGGTCACTGGCCAGTGCTCGCAATCGATCTGCTGGGTGCGCAGGTTGGGGAATCGCGCCAACTGGGCGGCAGTTTGGGCGCGGTCGGCAAAGGTGCCGCTGGACGAGGCCACCACCAGCACCGGCTGGCGTATCGTCTCGGGCTCGGCGGCGTGGGCAAACAGCGCCACCAGGTCTTGCAGGTACACCGCGCTGGGCGTGCTTTGCAGGTCGGCCCAGGTGGAGCTGTACTGGCGGATGAAGGCGTTCTTGGCCGAGAGGTCGCCCGTTCGCTCGCTCTCGGCCAGCGCCGCTCGGGCCAGGCGGTCCATCTCGCGCAGGTCCAGGGGCTTGAGGCGGCGCCGGTACAGCCCCAGCGCATTCAGCCCCCGAATCAACCGGGCGCCGTGCCGGAACGCCCAGCCCCAGTCGGCCATCTTGCGCCATTCGGGCACCAGCGCCTGCTCGAACACCGGGTCGATCAACACCAGTGCCGCCACTGCCTGCGGGTGCGCCACCGCCGCGCGCAGCGCCACCTGGGCCCCGAGACTGTGGCCCACCCACACGGCGCGGGGGCAGGCTTCCGCCGCCTGGATGGCGGCCAGGTCGTCGGCCCAGACCGACAGCCCCACGGGGCGGCGGGTGACCGAGCCGCCATGGCCGCGCAGGCACGGCCAGATGACGCGGTGCGTCTGGGTGAGGCGGGTGTGTTCGGCCAGCTCCGCCCAGCGGGTGCGGTTGCTGGCCAGGCCGTGGATCAGCACCACCGCCTGCCCGGCATCCGCCGGGCCTGCCACGTCGTAGGTCAGCCGAACGCCGTGGCGCTCAACCCAGCGGCCTTGCGTCATGCGGGGGGCGTGCCAGCGTTCTGGGTGTCGAGGCCCCAGCGCGGCAGCACGTCGTAGGCGCCGGGGGCCTGGGGCTGGCTCACGCCCGCCTGCAGGCGCATGCCCGCGGCCAAGGCGATCATCGCGCCGTTGTCGGTGCACAGGCGAAGCTCTGGGTAGAACACCTGCGCCCCGCGGGCCGCACAGGCCTGGTTCAGCCGGGCCCGCAACCGTGCATTCGCCCCCACCCCACCGCTGACCACCAGGGTGTCCAGGCCGGTCTGATCCAGCGCCGCCAGGCTCTTGGCCACCAGCACGTCGGTGATGGCCGCCTGGGTGCTGGCGGCCAGGTCGGCCCGGACGCGGGGGTCAAGCGCGGGGCTGGCGGCCCCCTCGGCGCCCTGCCCCAGGCGGTTCACCTGGGTCAGCACGGCCGTCTTCAGCCCGGCAAAGGAGAAGTCCAGCCCCTTGCGGTGCAGCAGGGGCCGCGGCAGGTCAAAGGCCAGCTCGTTGCCCGGGGCACCGGGTTCGCCGGCGGCGGGGTCCACCCCGCCGTCGGCCAGCCGGGCCAGGGCCGGGCCGCCGGGGTAGCCCAGGCCCAGCAGCTTGGCGCTCTTGTCGAAGGCCTCGCCAGCCGCGTCGTCCACGGTTTCGCCCAGCAGGGCGTACTGGGCCACGCCGTCCACCCGCATCAACTGGGTGTGGCCGCCGCTGACCAGCAGGGCCACGAAGGGAA
>CAZRRW010000110.1:0-8215 GCA_964602505.1 uncultured Burkholderiaceae bacterium | reverse complement strand
AGCGCCAGTTTGGCCACACCAAGGTGCGCTACCGGGGGCTGGCCAAGAACACGGCTCGTCTGACGATGCTGTTTGCGCTGTCCAACCTGTGGATGGTGCGCAGGCAGTTGATAGGAGCCAAGGCATGAGTGCGTCCAAGGCGGGCCAAATGGCCCAAGTAACCATCTCAAACAGGCTTAAAAGCCGACGTAACTAGGCCTGATCGAGCCACAAATCCCGCAGGGCGGGATCAAACACTCAATTCACGCCGCACACTCACGCAAAACAGCGTTTGTGCAGACCTTCCCTAACTTGATTTATCACTCGTAGCGAAAGATAAACGGATGACACCACAGTGGCAACGCCCCGCCGACCCGGTGATCGGGTGGCGCGCACTTGAACTCGCGTCTGGTTGAAACCATAATGGATTTTTTTGGAGCCATTGATGCCCGCCACACTCACCCTGAAGAGCATCCCAGACGAGGTTTATGAGCAGCTCAAGTCGTCGGCGGAGTTGCACCGGCGCAGCATGAACAGCGAAGCAATCGTGTGCCTAGAGACCGTCTTGCTCCCAGGAAGGCTCGCCCCTGCCGAAAGGCTGGCGCGCGCCCAGGCGCTTCGCGCCTCGCTGTCGCATCGCAAGCTCAAGGCAAAAGACATTGACGCCCTCAAGCGCGAGGGTCGGCTGTGATCGTTGTGGACACCAACGTCCTCGCATACCTGCTGTTGCCTTACGAGTTCAGCGAACAGGCCGACGCGCTGTACAGGCGCGACCCCGATTGGATCGCGCCAATCCTGTGGCGCAGTGAGTTCCGCAACTTGCTGGCGGGCTATGTGAGGCGCAAGACCTTCACCTTTGACGAGGTGATGCGCGTTCAAAGCGAGGCCGAAGCCCTGCTCAGCGGGGGCGAGCGCGAGGTGGATTCCCGCCGAGTGCTGGAGCTTGTGCGCGACAGCACTTGCTCAGCTTATGACTGCGAGTTCATTGCGCTGGCGGCGCAGGCGGGCACCAAGGTGGTGACCATGGACGCGAAGATGTTGCGGGAGTTTCCGCAGTTCACCCAGCCGCTGAGCGCCTAGCTGGCCACTGGTTCGTGCCGCAGTTTGGTGCGCGTCATCGCACGGTCTGTGGGGCTCCTCATGCTGGAGTACCAGAAATCGTTCGCCCGACAGACGCGGGCACTGGCGCAGAGGGGCGTTACGTCGCTCCAAGTGGGGGAGCGAAATTCAGCCTCAGCCAGTATTCATGCGCCTTCTGGCGGCTTTTTGGCCTGCAGGCCAATAAACACGGGCAATAGGCTTTCTGAATGACACAGACTGTGCAGCCGAATGCTGCCTTCAAGCTGGCTTGTCAGCGGCCACGCAAGTGCCGCAAAGTCGTCAGCACCTAAAATTGTGCGCTCGGAAGCGTGGCAGAGCGGTTGAATGCACCGGTCTTGAAAACCGGCGACGTTTCGCGACGTCCGTGAGTTCGAATCTCACCGCTTCCGCCAAACCCTTTGGGCAACACGCTCGGGGGGCAATTGGCAACAATGGGCAGATGGCCACTCTCTCCCCAACCCTAGACGCCTTCATCCGCCGCCTGCCCAAGGCCGAGTTGCATGTGCACATTGAGGGCACGCTTGAGCCCGAGATGATCTTTGCGCTGGCGCAGCGCAATGGCGTGGCCTTGCCCTACGCCAGTGTCGAGGCCCTGCGCGCCGCCTACGCATTCACCAACCTGCAAAGTTTTCTAGACCTGTACTACGCCGGGGCCAGCGTGCTGTTGAAGGAGCAAGACTTCTTTGACATGGCCTGGGCCTATCTGCTGAAGGCCAAGGCTGACGCGGTGCTGCGCACCGAGATGTTTTTCGACCCGCAAACCCACACCGAGCGCGGTGTGCCCATGGCAGTGGTGGTGGGCGGCCTCTCGCGCGCCTGTCGGCAAGCCAAGGCCGAGCTGGGTGTGGACGCTGCGCTCATCTTGTGCTTCTTGCGCCACCTGAGCGAAGACGAGGCCTTTGCCACGCTGGAGGCCGCCTTGCCCTACCGCGAGCATTTCATTGGCGTGGGGCTTGATTCCAGCGAGGTGGGCCACCCGCCCGAAAAGTTTTCGCGGGTGTTTGCCCGCTGCCGCGAGCTGGGCTTCCGCGTGGTGGCCCATGCGGGTGAAGAGGGGCCGCCGCCCTACATCTGGGCCGCGCTGGATGACTTGAAGGCCGAGCGCATTGACCATGGCGTGCGTTCCCTTGAAGACCCTGCCTTGGTGGCGCGGCTCGCCAAGGACGGCGTGCCCCTGACGGTGTGCCCCCTGTCCAACCTGAAGCTGTGTGTGGTGACGGATCTCTCGCAACACCCCATGAAGCGCCTGCTGGCGGCGGGGCTCAAGGCCACCGTCAACTCGGACGACCCGGCCTACTTTGGTGGCTATGTGAACGACAACTTTGTCCAAACCGCGCAGGCGGTGGGCCTGACGCGCGACGAGTGCATCACCCTGGCGCGCAACAGCTTCGAGGCCAGTTTCTGCGACGAAGCCACGCGTGCGGGCTATCTCGCCAAGTTGAGCGCGTACCTGAGTGAGAGTGCTGCCCGTGCCAACTGACATCACATTGCGCGGCTACCGCGCTGACCTGCTGCACTTTCCCCAGCCGGGACAGGCCAATCTGATTCGCGACGGCCTGCTGGTGGTGGCCGTGGGCTCAGGCGAGGGCAGCGGGCGCATCGTGGCCATGGGGCCGCACCACACGCTGAGCCGCGAACACCCGGGCCTGGCGGTCACACACTGGCCGGGCCATGTCATCGCCCCCGGCTTTATCGACACGCATGTGCACTTTCCGCAGATCGACGTGATCGGCTCGCCCGCCACCGGCCTGCTGCCCTGGCTGGAAAACTACACCTTCCCCCACGAGCAGCGGTTTGCAGACGGCGACTATGCGGCCGAGGTGGCCCCCGCCTTTCTGGACGAGCTGGAGCGCCATGGCGTGACCACCGCCCTGGTGTTCTGCACCTCGCACCCGCAGAGCGTCAACGCGCTGATGGCGGATGCCGCGCGCCGCGGCTTGCGGCTGGTGGCGGGCAAGTGCCTCATGGATCGGCATGCGCCCGAGGGCTTGACGGACGACACGGAAGGCGGCCTGCGCGACACCGAGGCGCTGATCCAGCGCTGGCATGGCAAGGGCGGCGGGGCCGATGGCGCGGCCCCGGGCCGCCTGGGCTATGCCATCACCCCGCGCTTTTCGCCGGGCTGCAGCCCCAAGCAGCTGGGGGGCGCGGGTGAATTGGCCCGGGCCTACCCCAGCGTGTGGGTGCAAAGCCATGTGGCCGAGAACCACGACGAGATCCGCTGGGCGCTGGAGCTGTTTCCCAGCGCGCGCAGCTACCTGGACACCTACGACCAGTTTGGGCTGCTGCGCCCCCGCTCGGTGTACGCGCACTGCATTCACCTGGACGCGGACGACCGCGCCCGCATGGCGGCCACGCAAACGGCCGCGGCGGTGTGCCCCACCAGCAACCTGTTCCTGGGCTCGGGCCTGTTTGACTTTGCCGCCACCGACGCAGCGGGCATGGGCTGGAGCCTGGCCTGCGACGTGGGCGGCGGCACCAGTTTCAGCCCCTTTGCCACCATGCTGGCGGCGTATCAGGTGGCGCGCCTGCAAGGCCAGGGCCTGGGGCCGCAACAACTGTGGTGGCACCACACCGGGGCCGGGGCGCAGGCCCTGGGCCTGGGCTCTCAGGTGGGCAACCTGGCGGTGGGGGCCGAGGCCGACTTCTGCCTCCTCAACCCACAGGCCACGCCCCTGCTGGCCCGGCGCACCAGCGCGGCCCGCAACCTCGACGAACTGCTGTTCGCCCTGATCGTGCTGGGCGACGACCGGGCCGTCGCCGGGGTTGGGGTCAACGGCGTGTTCCGGGGGGCGGCATGACTCAGCTTTGGCAACGCGCCTGGCGCAACCTGCGGCGTGACGCCGCCGCGGGCGAGCTTCGCCTGGTGATGCTGGCCGTCACCCTGGCGGTGGCGGCGCTCACCTCGGTGGGCTTTTTTGCAGACCGGCTGAAAGGCCAGTTGCAGCGCGACGCGCGGCAACTGCTGGGCGGCGACGCGGTGGTGGCCAGCGACAACCCCTTGCCCCCCAGCTTTGTGCAGCGGGCGCAGGCGCTGGGCCTGCAGACGGCGGCCACCGTCAGCTTCCCCAGCATGGTGCGCGCCCCAGACGCGCAAGGCGGGGCCACTCGCCTGGTGGCGGTGAAGGCCGTGCCAGAGGCCTACCCCCTGCGCGGCGCGCTGCTGGTCAGCCCACAGCCGGGTGGGCCCGACCAGCCAGCCCAGGGCACACCGCCGCGTGGCCAGGTCTGGCTCGACGCCGCCGTGCTCGACTCGCTGAACCTCAAGGTGGGCGACGCGCTGCTGCTGGGCGACGCCAGCCTCGCCATTGGGCAGGTCATCACGCAAGAGCCTGACCGCGGTGCCGGGTTCATGAGCTTTTCGCCGCGGGTGATGATCAACGCGGCTGACTTGCCAGCCACCGGGCTCATCCAGCCCGCCAGCCGGGTGAACTACCGGCTGGCCGTGGCGGCCCGCGACGACCGCCAGGCCAACCCCCGCGCGGTGCGCGAGTTCAGCGTCTGGGCTGATGCGCAGATCAAGTCGGTTCCTTTGCGCGGCGTGCGGCTCGAAAGCCTGGAAGGCGGCCGCCCCGAGATGCGGCAGACGCTGGACCGCGCCGAGAAGTTCTTGAACCTGGTGGCCTTGTTGGCGGCGCTGCTGGCGGCCGTGGCGGTGGGCATTGCGGCGCGCAACTTTGCCGAGCGCCGCCTGGATGATTGCGCCATGCTGCGGGTGCTGGGCTTGTCGCAGCGGCAGATTGCGCTGACGTATGCCCTGCAGTTTCTGCTGATGGGCCTGGCCGCCAGTGCGGTGGGCACGGTGGCAGGGTGGGGCGTGCACCACGCCTTTGTGGCCCTGCTGGGCGGCTTGGTCGACGCCAGCCTGCCGCCCGCCACCTGGGTGCCTGCCGCCTTTGGCATGGGCGTGGGGCTGACGCTGCTGTTTGCCTTTGCCTTGCCGCCGGTGTTGCAGTTGGCCGCCGTGCCGCCGCTGCGGGTGATCCGCCGCGACCTGGGCGGCCTGAAGGCGGGCTCGGTGCTGGTGCTGGGCCTGGCGGCCTTGGGCTTTGGCGCGCTGCTCATGGTGTCGGCCGGTGACTGGTGGCTGGGCGGCATTGCGGTGGGCGGCTTTGCGGCGGCGGTGCTGCTGTTCGCCGCCCTGGGCTGGCTGGCGGTGCGGGCCTTGCGCGCAGCGGTGCGTGAAGAATCTGCCCCGCGCTGGCTGGTGCTGGCCACCCGGCAGCTGGCCGCGCGCCCGGCCTTCGCCGTGGTGCAGGTGGCCAGCCTGGGCGTGGGCCTGCTGGCGCTGGTGCTGCTGGTGCTGCTGCGCACCGACCTCATTGCCAGTTGGCGCCAGGCCACGCCGCCCGACGCGCCCAACCGCTTTGTCATCAACGTGCAGCCTGAGCAGGGCGATGCCTTTCGCCAGCGTCTGGCAGCCGACGGCGTGGCGCAGTTCGACTGGTACCCCATGATCCGTGGCCGCCTGGTGGGCATCAACGGCAAGCCGGTGTCCATGGACGACTTTGCTGGCGACAGGGCCCGGCGCCTGGTAGACCGCGAGTTCAACCTGTCGCACGCGGCCACGCTGCCAGCCAACAACGCCCTGGTGGCGGGAGCCTGGCAGGCCGACGACAAGGACGCCATTTCGGTGGAGCAGGGCATTGCCGACACCCTGGGCCTGAAGCTGGGCGACACGCTCACCTTCGACATCGCCGGGGCCCAGCGCACCGCGCGCATTGCCAACCTGCGCAAGGTGGACTGGGGCTCCTTCCGGGTGAACTTCTTCGTCGTCTTCCAGGCGGCGGCCATGCCCGATGTGCCCACCACCTTCATCGCGGCCTTCCGGGCGCCTGCGGCTGCGGCCGGTGCAGCGGCCGGCTCCAGCTTCGACAGCCGCCTGCAGCGCGACTTTCCCAACATCACCAATGTCGACGTGAGCCTCGCGGTCGACCAGGTGCAGCGGGTGCTGGGGCAGATCATCCAGGCCGTGGAGTTCCTGTTTGTGTTCACCCTGGCGGCGGGGCTGGTGGTGCTGTTTGCGGCCGTGGTGGCCACCCGCGAGGCGCGAGGGCGCGACTACGCCGTGATGCGCGCCCTGGGTGCCGGGCAGGCCCTGCTGGCCCAGGTGCAGCGCGCCGAGCTGGCCGGGGTGGGCCTGCTGGCCGGCTTGCTGGCCAGCTGCGTGGCGGTGGGGGTGGGCTGGGGCCTGGCCGGGTATTGCCCAGGGCCTGCCCTGGCCCGCTTTGTGTTTGAGTTTGACTGGGTGGCCAAGCCCTGGGTGCCGCTGGCCGGGGCCCTGGCCGGGGCCTTGCTGGCCAGTGCGGCAGGCTGGTGGGGCCTGCGGGGGGTGTTGCGCCGCCCAGTGGCGCAGACCCTTAGAGAGACTGGCTGATATGCTGGTGCTCTTTCGATGGATCGATATGGCCAAAGGGTTCAATGAATCAGCCATTTTTTGATTATCTGGATTAATTCCAAAAAGATGAATGACATGCGTTAAATTGGTTTATTCGAATTTAGGGATTGAAAATATGAGCGGCTTTTCTTCGTTTTCTGACCCCACCGGGCGATGCAGCACCTGCTGACGGGCAGCCGGGTGCTGATCACCTAGGCCACTGAGTTCATGGGCACCGCACTGTGCGAGGTGTTTGCCGCGCAGGGGGCCGAAGTGGTGGCCAGCGCCGAGCCGCTGGCCGCGCCAGACGCGCCCGCGCGGGTGGTGGCCGAGGCCGGCCACGTCGATGCGCTGGTCATCAACCTGGCTCACCCGGTGCCCTCCACCCCGGCCGCCGAGGTGGGTGAGGACGAATGGACGGCGGTGTTCAACGCGCTGGTGCATCCGCTGCCGCGCCTGGTGCGGGCCGCCGCGCCCGCCATGGTGGCGCGCCGCCGCGGCAAGATGCTGGTGATCGGCAGTGCCTCGGCGCTGCGGGGCATGAAGCGGGCCTCCACCTACAGCGCCGCCCGGGGTGCGCAACTGGCCTATGTGCAGGCCCTGGGTGTCGAGCTGGCGCCGCACCATGTGCAGGTGAACGCCATTGCACAGAACTTTGTCGAGAACCCCACCTACTACCCGCCCAAGGTGCAGGCCAACCCGCGCTTTCAGGAGCGGTTGGCGCGCGAGGTGCCACTGGGCCGCCTGGTCAGCCCGCTGGAGGACGCCTCGTTCGCCGCCTACCTGTGTGCAGCCCACTGGCCGACTGCTTTGTGGGGCAGGTGTTCCCGGTCAGTGGCGGCTGGGCCGTGCGCTGAACCCCAACCCACAGGAGAGCTGTCATGTCTGCAGGCGACTGGAAAGACCTCTACCAGGCGGCCGTGTCAGGCGACATGGCCCTGGTGAGGTACCACCTCAGCGAGGGGGTGAACCCCAACTACCAGCATCCCGAAATCCTGCGCACCCTGCTGGTGGCCAGTCTGCTGGAAGGGCAGGACGAAGTGGCGCAGGTGCTGCTGGCGCATGGCGCCGACCCGAACCTCGTGTCTGAACTGGACAACCTGACGCCGCTGCAGGCTGCCCGGCGTCAAGGCGGGGCCATGGTGGCGGCCTTGCTGGCCCGCGGTGCCCGGGAGCCGCAGGCGCCCTCCTTCTGGCGGCGCTGGCTGTTCGCCTGAGTGCGGGCGGGCGGCTCAGTCACCCTGGGGCGTCCAGGGGCGGCGTGTTGGCCAGCACCTCGCCCATGGTGCTGCGGCCCTCGGCCACCTTCATCAGGCCTGACAGGCGCAGCGGCCGCATGCCGTCCTTCACCGCCTGGCGCCGCAGGGCACTCACGTCGGGCTCCTGGTCGACCAGGGACTTCAACTCCTCGGTCATGGTGAGCAGGGAATACAGGCCATCGCGGCCCAGGAAGCCGGTGTTGCGGCACTCCAGACAGCCTACCGGGCGGTAGGGCTTGATGCCGCCAGAGATGGACCAGGGCCGGGCGGCCACATTCAGGCTTTCTCGGTCGATCGTGTCGTCGGGCGCCTTGCAGTGCGGGCACAGGGTGCGGATGAGGCGCTGTGCCAGCACCCCCAGCACCGTGGCGTTGAGCAGATAGGGCGGCACGCCCAGCTCCATCAGCCGCATCACGGCCGAGGGCGCGTCGTTGGTGTGCAGGGTGCTGAAGACCAGGTGGCCGGTCAGCGCGGCCTGCACCGCCATCTCGGCGGTCTC
>CAZRRW010000109.1:8017-8237 GCA_964602505.1 uncultured Burkholderiaceae bacterium | reverse complement strand
CAGACCCTGTCCACCCATGCGGAGGTAAGCGCCGACATGCGCCAAACCGCTGCGCAAATGGCGGAGCGAGTTGAACACCTTCACAAAACAGGCAGCCCATGAACACCCGCGATGTTCTCACCCCCGAAGCCCTTGAAATGCTGGAGCTGGCCGCCCGCCTGGGCAGCTTTGCCGCCGCCGCGCGCGAGCTAGACGTGGTGCCCTCGGCCCTGACCTACCG
>CAZRRW010000109.1:0-7994 GCA_964602505.1 uncultured Burkholderiaceae bacterium | reverse complement strand
CCCTGGACGTGCTGTTGTTTGACCGGCGCAGCCGCCGCGCCGTGCCCACGCCCGCTGGGCTGGAGCTGCTGCGCGAGGGCCGCCGGGTGCTGGGCGCGCTGGACACGCTGGCCAGCCGGGTGAAGCGGGTGGCCACTGGCTGGGAGGCACAACTCACCATTGCCGCCGACGGCGTCGTGAGCCCCCGCGTGTTGCTGGAGCTGTGTGAGGCCTTCTACCAGCACGCCGTCCAGCACGACGCGCCCACCGCGCTCAAGCTGAAGAGCGAGACCCTCTCTGGCACCTGGGAGGCCCTGGTGAGTGGCAGCGCCGACCTGGCCATTGGCGGTGTGGCGGTGTTTGGCGGCCAGCGGGACGACGGGGCTATCCACTACTTTCCCCTGGGTGAGGTGCCGTTTGTGTATGCCGTGGCCCCCCACCACCCCTTGGCCGCAGCCGCAGAGCCGATCAGCGAGGCCGAGCTGGTGAAGCACCGCGCTGTGGCAGTGGCCGACAGCGCCCTGCGCATGACCCCGGTGACCGTGGGCCTGGGCGACGGCCAGCCGGTGCTGACGGTGCCCACCCTGCAGCACAAGCTGGCAGCGCAGTTGCGCGGCCTGGGCTGCGGCTTTCTGCCCGAGCCCATGGCCAGGCCCTACTTGCAGACCGGCCGCCTGGTAAAGAAGCAGGTGGAGCGGGCGGGCCGGTCCCCCGCCATTTGCGTGGGCTGGCGTGCCGCACCGCAAGGGCAGGCCCTGGGCCTGGCCCTGCAATGGTGGCTGGCCCAGCTGAAAAGCCCCACCACCCAGCGCGCCCTCATCGAAGGGCATGGCACGGAGGTGGCGTGAGCCCACCTGAGCGCCTTGCGGGCACCAGCCATGCGGGGGCGGGCTACGTCGGCCGGTTTGCCCCCAGCCCCAACGGCCCGCTGCATGAAGGCAGCCTGCTCGCCGCCTTGGCCAGCTGGCAGGACGCCCGCGCCCACCAGGGCCGCTGGCTGGTGCGCATGGAAGACGTGGACACCACCCGCTGCAACCGCGCCACAGGCGAATGGCAGCTTCGCCAACTGGCCGAGTTTGGGCTGGCCAGCGACGCCCCGGTGGTGTGGCAGTCAGAGCGGGGCGTGCTGTACCAGGCCGCGCTGGACAAACTGGTGGCCGCAGGCCACGCCTACCCCTGTGGCTGCTCGCGCAGCGAGGTGGCCGCCGCCCAGGCACCAGGCGCCCAGGGCGAGCCGGTCTACCCCGGCACCTGCCGGCCTGCAGTTGGCGGAAGCGGCAGCAGCCTCCGTGGAAAGCCCCTCAGAGCCTGGCGCCTGCGCGTGCCGGTGCCCGAGGGCGCGTGGGTGGAATGGGAAGACCGCCGCCTGGGCCCCCAACGGCAGAACCTGGCCACCGAACATGGCGACTTTGTGCTGTGGAGCGGCAGCGGGCAGAACAGCCAAGGCGGGGGCCAGTGGGCCTACCAGTTGGCGGTGGTGGTGGACGACGCCGCCCAGGGCGTCACCCATGTGGTGCGCGGCGACGATTTGCTGGCCTCCACCGCGCGGCAGATCTACCTGCAGCAGCTGCTGGGCCTGCCCACGCCAAGCTACCTGCACATCGCCACCCTGAAAGCGGAGAGTGGAGCCCACACGGGGCAAAAGCTCAGCAAGCAAAACGGCGCGCAGGCGGTGGTGTATTCGGCGCAGACCAAGGCCCGACTTTCTAAGGTGGCCATGGCCAGCTTACAAGAGATGGCGCACGAGGCGGGGCGGGAGCGTTGAACTGATACAAACCATGCCGATTCGATTTGCCACACAAGCCGATATCCCCACCGTTGTTGCTGGAGGCATGCGTATGCATGCGATCACCTGCTTCAAGGCCCAGCTGTATGGGGACACGGTCATCCAGGCCTTTGAAGAAGTGACGGCACGTATTGACCCCAGACCTCTACGAACGTACCTTTCCTCGAGCTTTCCGACCTACGAGGTCTACCCGAACCACACTTTTCCAAAGTAAGGATTGACTGCAAAGAAGCAGTAAGTCCTCGAGGTATACGTACGTAAAAGCGTACAATGCTGGCATGAACTCAGTTGCCCACACCCACACCGCCAGCGAAGCCCGCGCCAACTTGTATCGGTTGATCGACGAGGCCGCAGCCACCCACCAGCCGGTGGTCATCACAGGCAAGCGCAATAACGCGGTTCTGGTGTCGGCTCAAGACTGGCAGGCCATTCAGGAAACCCTATACCTGCTGGCGGTGCCGGGCATGCGCGAATCCATCAAGGCTGGCATGGCCGAGCCTCTGGATGAATCGAGCACGGAGCTGCCCTGGTGACTTGGGAGTTGCGGTTCACCAAGCAAGCCCGAAAAGACTCTCTCAAACTCGCCGCTGGCGGGCTCAAACCCAAGGCGCAAGAATTGTTGGCGGTATTGCAAGCCAACCCGTTCCAAAACCCGCCGCCCTACGAAAAGCTGGTGGGCGACTTGGCAGGGGCCTATTCAAGGCGCATCAACATCCAACACCGGCTGGTGTACGAGGTGATCGAAAGTGCCCGCACGGTTCGGGTGCTGCGCATGTGGTCCCACTACGATTAGGCGGGCACCTAGCCGCCGCCTCACACCTTCAAGAACTGCGCCCGGTAGTACGCCAGCTCGTCAATCGACTCATGTACATCGGCCAGCGCAGTATGTTTGGCGCGCTTCTTGAAGCCCTTGTACACGTCGGGCCGCCAGCGGCGGGCCAGCTCTTTCAGGGTGGATACGTCCAAGTTGCGGTAGTGAAAAAACCGCTCCAGCGCAGGCATGTACTTCACCAAGAAGCGGCGGTCCTGCCCGATGCTGTTGCCGCACAGGGGCGACTTGCCCGCGGGCACGTACTGCTGCAAGAAGGCCATGACTTCCTTCTCGGCCCTGGCGGCGCTGACGCGCGAGGCGCGCACCCGATCCACCAGGCCGCTGTTGCCGTGCGTCTTCTGGTTCCAGGCGTCCATGCGGGCCAAGGCGGCTTCGCTCTGGTGCACGGCAATCACCGGGCCGTCTACCCGGGCCGAGAGGTCTGGGCTGGTGACGACGACAGCAATTTCGATGATTCGGTCGGTCTTGGGCTCCAGCCCGGTCATCTCCAGGTCGAGCCAAGCGAGGTTGATGTCTGATTTCTTGAGCATGTGGGCATTCTCGCGCCCCTAAACTCCCGCCCATGCAAGACGTAAGCCCTGCCGCCAACCTGCCCTTGTGGTGGACGGCCCTGTTCACCGCCGCGCTGGTGCTGATGTTCAACCTGAAGCTCTGGCTCAACCAGCGCCAGCAGCGCCACATTGCGGCCCACCGCGGTGCGGTGCCCGAGGCCTTTGCGGCCACGGTGCCGCTGGCGGCCCACCACAAGGCGGCCGACTACAGCCGCGACAACCTGCGCTTTGGCGTGATTGAGCTGGCCTTTGGCACGGCGGTGCTGCTGGGCTGGACGCTGCTGGGCGGGCTGGACTGGCTGAACCAGGCGGCGCGCAACACCCTGGGCGCGGGCTGGGCGTATCAGCTGGGCCTGGTGGCGGCCTTTGCCCTGATTGGCGGCGTGCTGGAGCTGCCGCTGTCGTGGCACAAGCAGTTTGGCATTGAGGCCAAGCATGGCTTCAACCGCATGACGCCCGCCTTGTTTGTGCAAGATCTGCTCAAGGGCCTGGTGGTGGCGGTGCTGCTCGGTGGCCCGCTACTGGCCGCCATGCTGTGGCTGATGGGCGCGGCAGGCGCGTGGTGGTGGCTGTGGGCCTGGGGCCTGTTTGCGGGCTTCAACCTGCTGATGCTGGTGCTCTACCCCACCGTCATTGCCCCACTGTTCAACAAGTTCCAGCCCCTGGCAGACGAAAACCTGAAGGCCCGGGTGGAGGGCTTGATGGCGCGTTGCGGCTTTGCCAGCAAGGGCCTGTTCGTCATGGACGGCTCCAGGCGCAGCGCCCATGCCAACGCCTATTTCACCGGCTTTGGCGCAGCCAAGCGGGTGGTGTTTTTTGACACCCTGCTCAGCCGCCTGAGCGGGCCCGAGGTGGAGGCGGTGCTGGCCCATGAACTGGGGCACTTCAAGCACCGCCACATTGCCAAGCGCATCGGCCTTTTTTTTGCCACCAGCCTGGCGGGCTTTGCCCTGCTGGGCTGGCTGGCGCAGCAAAGCTGGTTCTACCTGGGCCTGGGCGTGCGCCCCAACCTGGACGCAGCCGGTGCGCCCAACGATGCCCTGGCCCTGCTGCTGTTCATGCTGGCCGCCCCGGTGTTCACCGCGTTCACCGCGCCACTGGCGGCGCAGTTGTCGCGCAAGCACGAGTTCGAGGCCGACGCCTACGCCTGCGCCAACGCCGACGGCAAAGACCTTGCTGCCGCCCTGCTCAAGCTGTATGAAGACAATGCCAGCACGCTCACGCCCGACCCGCTGTACGCCCGGGTGTACTACTCGCACCCGCCGGCCAGCGAGCGTCTGGCGCAAATCCTGGCGCAGGCGGCGCCACCTGTGAACCCGGCCGCTGTGGCCCCTGCATGAACGCTGTGATGACCCCCACCCGACGCGCCCTCACCCCTGCCGAGATCGACGCCAGCCTGGCCCAGCTGAGCGGCTGGGCGCTCAAGGACGGCGCCATCGAGAAGACCTACAACTTCCGCAACTACTACGAGACCATCGCTTTCGTGAACGCGCTGGCCTTTGTGGTGCACCGCGAAGACCACCACCCCGACCTGGTGGTCACCTACAACCGCTGCACGGTGCGCTTTAACACGCACGACGTGAACGGCATTTCCGTGTCGGACTTCGATTGCGCCGCCAAAGCCGACTCGCTGTAGGGCCCCGCACAGCGGGCACGCAGGCGGTTGGACTGCGCCAGGGCCGGATCGTGGCCAACCACGGCCGCGCCTTCACCGTGGAAGACGAGAACGGCCTGCGGGTGCGCTGCCTCACCCGTGGCAAGCGCAGCGACGCGGTGGTGGGCGACTTTGTGCAGTGGCGCCTGGGGGTAGACGGCGACCACGAAGGCGTGATCGAGCGGGTGGACGAGCGGCGCAATGTGCTGTGGCGCCAGGACGAGCTGCGCAGCAAGACCTTTGCCGCCAACATCGACCAGGTGCTGGTGATGGTGGCGGCCGACCCGGTGTTCAGCGAAGAGCAACTCACCCGTTCGCTGATCGCTGCGGAATCCGCTGGCATTGCGGCCCGGATCGTCCTGAACAAGACCGACATGGCAGCCGAAGCCGCAGCCGCCCGCGAGCGGCTGGCCCCCTACCAGGCCATGGGCTACCGGGTCATCGAGCTGTCGGTGCGGCGGCAGGCCGACGAGGCCCGCGCCAGGCTGCAGGCGGTGCTGGCCGACAACGACACCCTGGTCATCGGCCCCTCGGGCGTGGGCAAGAGCTCGCTGATCAACCTGCTGGTGCCCAGTGCGGCCGCCCACACCCAGGAGGTGTCTTCGGCGCTCAATAGCGGGCGCCACACCACCACCCACAGCCAGTGGTACTGGGTGGACATGGGGGCGGGCCGCGACACGGCCATCATCGATTCGCCGGGTTTTCAGGCCTTTGGCCTGCAGCACCTGGCCGCGCAGGATCTGTGGCGCCACATGCCCGACATCAAGGGCCCGGCAGCGGCCTGCAAGTTCTACAACTGCACCCACCTGCACGAGCCAGGGTGCGGGGTTCGGGCGGCCGTGGGCCTGCCAGTCACCCAGGGCGGCATTGCCGAAAGCCGCTACCGCATCTACCAGACCTTGTTTGCCGAGCTGAGCCAGACCCGCTGGTAGCCTGGCTTTGCAAAGCTTTGCCTGGGGGCGGCTTGATGCTGCTCAAGCAGGCCCGATGTGCAGGGTTCCAGAATCATCCTGACGGAGGTTTCCCCATGTCACACACCCTTCAGATCGACAACCTCAAGTGCGGCGGCTGCGCCAACACCATCCGCACCAGCCTGCTGGGCCTGCCCGGCGTCAGCGGCGTGTCGGTGGATCGCGACGCCTCCAGCGTGACCTTCGAAGCCGATGACTCGCAGGTCGATGCGGTCAAGGCCAAGCTGCGCGCGCTGGGCTACCCGGAGTCGGGCACGGTGGACGGCCTGAGCGCCATCGCGTCATCTGCCAAGTCTTACGTGAGCTGCGCCATCGGCCGCGTGAGGCCCGAAGCCGCCTGAGGCCCGGGTGGCTGGGCTCAGCCCACCAGGCGGGCCAGGGTCATCAGGGCCAGCAGAAGCATCCACAGCACCACGCTGCGCCAGATCAGCCCCACCAGGCTGGCCAGGTGGGCGGGTTCGGCGACAGCTCCGCCCGTGGCGGGCGTGTCGTCCAGTTGCGCCCCGGCCGTGAAGCGCTGAGAACTCAGCGGGTCAAACACCCGCCCAGCCGCGCCACCCAGGCGCACGCCCAGGGCACCTGCGGCAGCGGCCAGGATGACCCCATCCCCGTCGTGCCCGCCAATGGCGATGCCCAGCTTGCCCGACCATTGCTGGGAATGGCGCCGCCAGCTGGCCAGGGTCTCTTCGAAGTTGCCCACCATCGCAAAGCCCAGGGCCGTGATGCGCGAGGGCAGCCAGTCCATGGCCTCGAACGCACGCGCCGACAGCCGGCTCAAGGCCGCTGGCGGCAGCTGGCTGTCGGCCTCAGCATCGACGGGCACCACCCCTGCCCCGCGCTCCGCCGCCCAGAACCGGGCGACGAACTCGCTCATGCGGTACATCAGCGCCCCCGCAGGCCCGAGGAACAAGGTGGAGCTGAGCAGAAACCAGAACAGCACCCCAAACACGTGGCGGTGTGCCGAAATGACCGAGTGCTCAATCACCTGCCTCACCAGTTCGCTGCGGGGCAGGTTACGGGCGTCTACGTTGCGCCAGCGGGCCAGTGCCTGCCTGGCGGTGGCTTCATCGCCAGCCGCCAGCGCGTCACGCACCTCGGTGAAGAAATGGCTGAACTGCCTGAAGCCCAGGGTGGCATACAGCACCAGCACGTTGAAGGCCAGCGCCAGCACCAGGCTCCACTGCGCCAGCAGGGTGTAGAGCATCACGCACAGCACGGCCGGCAGGGCCACGGCGACACACCACACCACCAGGGCGTGGCGCGTGCGCCCTGCATCAAAGTGGGTGCGTGCCCAGGTGGCCCAGGCGCGCAGCGAGGCGTGCACCGGGTTGCGTTCCGGCAGGGCCCGCAACTGCTCAATCAGCAAGGCCAGCAGTACCGACAGGAAGCTCATGGCGACATTTTGGCCGTGTCGCTGCCGCAGGCGTCCGCCCGTGGTCAGCGCAACCCCTCAGCTCGCCAGGAAGCGGTACAGGTTGCGCAGCATGGAGGCGGTTGCCCCCCAGACGAACCGGCTTTCGTAGGGCATGGACAGCCACTCGCGGGTCTGCGGCCCTTCGGGTGTGTCGAAGGTGATTTCGTGCCAGCGGTGGTTGGCCGGGTTCATCAGAAAGTCAAAGGGCACTTCAAACACGTCGGCCACTTCACCAGGCTCCGGGCGCAGGGCCAGCGGCGGAGCCAGCAGGGCCACCACGGGCGTGACGATGAAGCCGGTGCCGGTGGTGTAGCGCGGCAGGCTGCCCAGCACCTCCACCTGCGCTGAATCCAGCCCCACCTCCTCGTTCGCTTCGCGCAGCGCCGTGGCCACGGCATCGGCGTCATGGGGATCCTGCCGGCCGCCGGGAAAACTGATCTGCCCGGAATGGTCGCGCAACTGCTCTGTGCGCTGGGTGAGCAGCACCTGCAGGCCATGGCCGTGCGCCACCAGGCCCACCAGCACCGAGGCATTGGCCGGCGGGCGGTCAAACACAAAGCGGCGCTCGGCACTGATGTCGGGCGTCCAGTCGGGTGGGTTGGCAAAGCGCTGGCGCAGCGCATCCTGGGCCAGACGCTCTGGGGGCACAGGCGGCAGGTGCGAGTCCACCCGCAGCACCGGCACCGTCAAGGGGTTGAACCGGGGCAACTTGCGCAGAGGCTTGTCGCTGTCGCTCATGGCGGGTTGCGGATCAGGCATGAAAAAGGGCTCCGAAGAGCCCTTGGTCGGGAAGGCCGCTCAGGCCAG
>CAZRRW010000108.1:0-8258 GCA_964602505.1 uncultured Burkholderiaceae bacterium | reverse complement strand
AAGAGCGCGCCCAAGAGCTCTCTTGGTGGGTTGCTGGCCTCACCGTGCTGGCCGATTGGTTGGGCTCTAACACGACCCACTTCCCATACGAGACTCAGCTCCTCCCTCTCCACGACTACTGGCAACGAGCGCTGCGCCAGGCCGATGATGCGCTGGCGGTCAGCGGCATCTCCCCCGCAGCGCAGGGGGCTGAGCAGCCTTTCGGCGATTTGTTCAAGTACGTTCCCGCGCCATCGCCCCTGCAGGCCTATGTGACCGCACTGCCCCTTCACGCCGGCCCGCAGCTGCACATCCTGGAAGACGTCACCGGTGCCGGCAAGACTGAGGCTGCCCTGATGCTCACCCACCGTTTGATGGCGCAAGGCCAGGCCCACGGCTTCTACATCGGCCTGCCGACCATGGCCACCGCGCACGCGCTCTACGACCGCATCCGGCCGCTCTACTCGAGCCTATTTGGAGCCAGCCACCCCAGTCTGGTACTTGCAACCGGCTCGGCGAGATTGGTGGAGTCCTTCGCCGGATCGGTACTGCCCGAGCCCCAGCCGGCTGCACCCCTGCCCGAGCGCGAGGCCGACAGTGCTGAGGCCCGCTGCAGCCACTGGCTGGCTGACCACAGTAAGCGCTCCTTGTTGTCACCTGCCGGCATCGGCACCATCGACCAAGCCCTGCTCGCGGTGCTCAAGGGCAAGCACCAGTCGCTGCGCCTGCTCGGGCTGGCCGGCAAGGTGTTGGTGGTGGACGAGGTTCACGCGTGCGACGCCTACATGGAGCGCGTGCTCTGTGCATTGCTGGGCTTTCACGCCCGCGCCGGCGGCAGCGCGCTGCTGCTGTCGGCCACGCTCACCCAGCGCATGAAGCAGAACCTCCTGCGCGCCTTTGCCAAGGGCTGCCAGCAGTCCGCACCGGACTGGCAAGCTCGGCCCAACTATCCGCTGGCTACCCACTGGGCCGCCAGCCGGCCGGGCGAAGTGGTGCAGGCGCCCTTGGCGACCCGGCCTGAACTGCGCCGCACTGTGCGGGTACTGACCTTGAACACGCGCGAGGCGGTGGCCGCAGAGTTGCTGGTCGCGCTTCGCGCCGGGCATTGCGCTGGATGGCTCTGCAACAGCGTGGCCGACGCGCTGGAACTGCACTCGCTGATGGCCGCGCAGTGGCCAGCCGAGTGCATCACGCTGTTCCATGCGCGCTTCGCGCTAGCGGATCGTTTGGACATCGAGCGGCGTGTACTTGGCACCTTCGGCGCCGGCAGCGGCCCCGCCGGGCGGCAAGGGCAGCTACTCATCGCCACCCAGGTCGCCGAGCAATCGCTCGACGTCGATCTTGACCTGCTCGCCAGCGACCTCGCACCCATCGACCGCCTAATCCAGCGCGCCGGGCGCCTGCATCGCCATCGGCGCAGTGCCGATGGCGCCCGCCTGAGCCTCGACGAGCCCGACCGTCGCACGCCGCCGCGCCTGCTGTTGCATGCTCCGGCGTGGACGGCGGAACCGGCGCCAAGCTGGCTGCGCGACGCCCTGCCGCGCACTGGCCGCGTCTACGACAACCATGCCGTACTCTGGCGCACGGCCGAGTGTCTGCAAGCCGGTACGCTGACCATGCCGGATGACGCGCGCCCCTTGATCGAACGCGTTTTCGCCGAGACCGAGACCGCGCCCGAGGGTCTGCAACGCAGCGAGACTACCAGCCTCGGCAAGGCGCAGGCCGACGCCAGCGAGGCTTTGCGAAATGCCGTGGTGCTGGAACGCGGTTATGACCGCGACGGCCTCGACTGGCTGGATGACTGCACCGCGCCCACCCGCCTGGGCGAACCCAGCAAGGAGGTGCTGCTGGCCCGCTGGGACGGGCAGCAGCTGCACCCCTGGGCTGATGTGGTCAGTCACGCGTGGGCCTACAGCACGGTGAAGGTACCGACGCGGCTGATGGCCGAGGTGGAGCCGCCAACAGACGCTGCACTGCGGACGGCTTGGGGCGCACTGCGCGCCGAGTTGCCGGGCGGTACTTCCTCGCTGCTGCTCCCCCTTGTTCCCCAGCCCGATGGCAGCGCAAACGCCGTGGCTCGCAACGCTCGCCAACACCTGCAGACCTGGCGCTACAGCCCCCGCGAAGGGCTACGAGCACTTGCCCCACAACACCCCTAGGAGGACGCCGCCCCATGAACCTGCTCGACGAACCATGGATGCCGGTGCGGCATCACGACGGCTCGTGCCACTGGGTGGCGCCGCCGCAGCTTGGCGACCCGCGCATTGCTGCCTTCGATGCCTGTCGCCCCGACTTCAATGGTGCACTAGCTCAGTTTGCCATCGGGTTACTCCAGAGCTGCAACGACTTAGCCAGCGAAGGCGAGTGGCGCGCGCTGCTGAAGGCGCCGCCTTCGGCCGAGCGGCTGCGAGCGTGGTTCGAGCCAGTGCGAGAGGCCTTCGAGTTCGAGGGTGACGGGGCGCGATTCATGCAGGACTTCGAGCTGCGTGAGGCAGACGGTGAGCCCACGCCCATCGCCGCCTTGCTCATCGACACCCCAGGCGAGAACACGGTAAAGAACAACAGCGACCACTTCGTCAAGCGAGGCCGTGTGCAGGCTGTTTGCTCGCACTGCGCAGCCTTAGCCTTGTTCACGCTGCAGTTGAACGCACCCTCGGGCGGTGCCGGGCACCGCACTGGCCTGCGAGGTGGCGGCCCGCTGACCACGCTGCTGATGATCAGCGGCGATGAGGCTGGTCTGTGGACCAGCCTTTGGCTGAACGTACTGCCACGCAGCAACTGGCTGGACTCCGGCGTCGAGCCTGGCAAGGAGGCCTTGCGCTGCCGTTTCCCTTGGCTTGCACCGCAGGTTGCCCAGCAACCTGAGGGCGGACACACGGCTCCGGTGCAAACCCATCCCGACCAGGTATTCTGGGCCATGCCCCGGCGAATTCGCCTGCTCAAGTCTGAAGGCCAGCACGGCGAATGCGATCTGTGCCAGCGCCCGAGTGAAGGACGGTTCAGCGCTTACGTCACCCGCAACCACGGCCTCAACTACAAGGGGGCTTGGCGTCACCCGCTGTCGCCGTACTACCACCATACAAAGGAGGGCTGGCTGCCGCTGCATCCGCATCCTGATGGACTGGGCTACCGGCATTGGGCGGGCTGGGTCTTGGGCTTTGCGTCGGAGAAGCGCCGCATCGAGCCAGCTCGCAACCTAGCGCGAGGCTGGACCCACCTAGAGCGGCAACTGCGGCAGCCATTGCGCCTGTGGGCTTTCGGCTTCGACATGGACAACATGAAGGCCCGCTGCTGGTACGACAGCACCCTGCCGCTTTACCACTTGGCCGATCTACCGCTGAGCGCGCATCAGGAGTTGCAGCAGGACATTAGCGGCTGGGTCGATGCCGCTGAGCAAGCCGCGCGCTATCTGCGATGGGCTGTGCGCGACGCCTGGTTCAGCCACGACTCGCCCGGTGATTTAACCCACGTGGAGGCGGCGTTCTGGGCGGCTACCGAGCCGATGTTCTACAAGCTGCTGGGCGCGGTGCTCGGCGGCGAAACCTCACCCGATGAGGATGCAGAGCGCGCCGCGCGGCAGACGCGGGCCGAAGACTGGTTGGGTACGCTGCAGCAGCAGGCCCGCCGCCTCTTTGACGAAGAACTCGTGGGCAGCGGTCGTATCGACAGGCAAAACCCCGCTCGCGTTGCCGCCGCGCATGAGCAGCTGCGCCGCAACCTTCTGGGTGATGCCCTGCGCAAGATGCTCAGCCTGCCCGTGCAAAGCGCCGACGAGAGGGCGTCCAAGAAGAAGCCCAAAACCTCGCGGCAGGCCGCCGCCCCTCAACAGGAGAACGCATGACGCCATCTCATCGACTTTCCGACGCCGTGCTCCGCGCTTACCTGCACTGGTGGCACGGCCTGCACAGCCCGCAGGCCAGCGGGGGCCAGCGCGCCGCGCGCGCTCAGCTCAAGCGCTGCCATGACTTGCAAGCCGTGACGCTGGAGCCGGCCTACCAGGCGCTCTACCAGCAACTGCGCGCAGCCAACGGCGGCGACGGCTGGCCGACGTACCAACAGGATCGTATTGCCGCCCTAGCGGCCCTGGGCGCGCACCTCAAGGAGGGCAACGAGCTTTCATTTCCGAAGGCGGCTAGCCGGGGCGCCGCTGAGGGCCGCGCGGCCCTCACGCCGCTGCGTTTTCGCCGCCTGCTCGATGCCGATGACACCGATACCCTGTTTCTCGGCTTGCGCCGCGCGCTGCCGCTGCTGGGATATGCGCTGAATCCGGCCCAGCTTGCACAAGACGTATTCGGCTGGGGCGATGCCGTCAAGCGCCGCTGGGCCTACGACTACGCATGGCCCTCTGATTCGAAGTCTTGAACCTCTTTCTTCCAAATTTCAAGGAGTGAACCCCATGACCCGCTTCATCCAACTGCACCTGCTCACCAGCTACCCGCCCTCCAACCTCAACCGCGACGACACCGGCCGGCCTAAGACGGCCATTCTGGGCAACGCACAGCGCCTGCGCGTGTCGTCGCAAAGCCTTAAGCGTGCCTGGCGCACCAGCGAGGCATTCGAGCAGGCGCTGGCCGGGCAACTAGGCACGCGCACTAAGCGCCTCGGGCACGAGGTGTTCGCGGCCCTGGTGGCCGGCGGCATTGCCGAGAAGAGTGCCCGCGAGTGGACGCGTGCCGTTGCTGCGGTGTTCGGCAAGTCCAAGTCCGAGAAGAAGG
Source organism: uncultured Burkholderiaceae bacterium (assembly GCA_964602505.1). GTDB lineage: Bacteria > Pseudomonadota > Gammaproteobacteria > Burkholderiales > Burkholderiaceae_C > CAZRRW01. The sequence goes on along the minus strand of CAZRRW010000108.1, from coordinate 3,564 downwards.
CCGAGAACAACGCCGACCTAGAGATCGAGCAGCTCGCCCACATCAGCCCCGATGAGCGAGCTGCGGTGGACGCTCTGGTGGCCGCGCTGATCGAGCGCAAGGAGAAACCCAGCGAGGCCGAGCTCAAGTTACTCACACTGCCGCGCCGCGCGGTGGACATCGCGCTTTTCGGCCGCATGCTGGCCGACAGCCCCGAGTACAACATGGAGGCCGCCGCCCAAGTCGCCCATGCCATCACCGTGCACCAGGCCAGCGTGGAGGACGACTACTTCACTGCTGTCGATGACCTTAACCAGCGCGACCCCGGTGCGGCGCACCTGGGCGAACGGGGCTATGGCGCGGGACTCTTCTATCTCTATCTGTGCATCGACCGCGAGTTGCTGGCCAAGAACCTGGGCGGTGATGCCGCGCTCACCGAGCGAGCCTTGCGTGCCCTAATCAAGGCCGTCATCACCGTGTCGCCCATTGGCATGCAGAACAGCTTTGCGTCGCGCGCTTACGCGAGCTTCGTGCTGGCCGAAAAAGGCGCGCAGCAGCCGCGCTCGCTGGCTCAGGCCTTTCTGAAGCCCGTCCGTGCACGCGGCGATGACAGCGAGCTGCAGCTCGCCGTGAGTGCGCTCGACGCCCGGGTGAAGAACTTCGACGCCGTGTATGGAGCCTGCGCCGACGCGCGCTACCGCCTTGATGTGGAGAAGCCCGAGGGGGATTTGTCTGGCCTGAGCAACTTCGTCGCAGGTTGAGCCATGCCGTACTACCTGCTGTTCCAACTGCAGGCGCCGCTTTCGTCCTGGGGTGAGGCTGCAGTGGGCGACTACCGCCCGAGCAGCACACAGCCCACGCAGTCGGCCCTTATCGGCCTGCTGGGTGCGGCGCTGGGGTTGATGCGCGACGACGAAGAGGCTCACGCCGCGCTGCGGGGTGGATACGCCTTTGCCACCGCGCAGCTGGCCGGTGGCAGCCTGCTGCGCGACTACCAGACCGTGCAAGTGCCGCCGCGTGCCAGTCTCAAGGGCTGGCCCCAGGCCACGCGCCGCCAAGAGCTGGCGATGCCGAGCCGCGAGCTGTCCACCATCGTCTCCACCCGCGACTACGCGCAGGGCGCTCACCATCTGGTGGCATTGCAAGCGAGGGCCGAGGCACGCTGGCCACTGGAGGCGCTGGCGCAGGCCCTGCGTACCCCTCAATTCGTACTCTACCTGGGTCGCAAGAGCTGCCCGCCTGGTGCACCGCTAGCCCCGCAATGCCTAGAGGCGGAGTCCGCCTGGGCTGCACTTCAGCAGTACCGGCTGGCGATGCAGGCAAAAGGAGCGGAGCTGCCGAACGTGGCCTCGGTAGCCTTTGACCTCGATATGAGCGCAGGCCTCAAGCCGAGCCTGACGCGCCGCCGAAAAGACCGCCTGATTCGCCGCGCCGGCTGGCAGTTTGGCGACCGCGACGAACACATCACAGTGTTCGACACGCCCGAAGGAGTCTGAACCATGTATTTCAGCCGCATCACCCCCGCGCCTGGTCAAGGGCAGCGCGCTGCGCAACAAAGGCTCGGGATGCCGTATGCCGATCACCAATGGCTGTGGCGATTCTTCGCCGCACCAGAAGGAACGCCGCGCGATTTTCTGTTCCGCCGCCATGTGCTGGACGGGCAGCCTTGCTACTACGTCGTCTCCAGTCGACTCCCCAAGGCAGTGGACGATGCCTGGCAGGCCCAGACCCGTGACTATGCGCCCCAGCTGCTGGCGGGCGAGCGGCTGGCTTTTGAGTTGCGTGCCAACCCCAGCGTGCGTGCCGCCGCGCCCAAGGGTGAGAAAGGCAAGCGCCATGACATCGTCATGCACGAGAAAAAGCGCCTGCTGGCTAAGCATGGTCTCAAGAGTTGGGCGGAATGGACCAGCCCAGAACGCCCCAGCCTGGCCGATTTGACGCAACAGACCTGTGCACGCTGGCTCTCTCAGCGCGGCGAGTCGCTGGGCTTCACGCTGGAGCCCGGCAGCCTGGTTGCTAACTTGCCTCAGCAGCACGGCGAGCGTAAGCGCAACGCGACAGTCGACTTGCAGTTCACCAGTGTGGATTTGAGCGGGCATTTGCGCGTGACCGATCCGGATCGATTCCGCGAGGCGCTTTACCAAGGTATTGGCAGCGCCAAGAGCCTAGGCTGCGGTCTGCTGCTGGTGCGTCGACTTGGCTGACGGTACGCCGCTGCTTCCTGCGCTTAAGCCGCTGCCGATCAAGGAGCGGCTGTCGGTGCTCTTTGTCGAGCGGGGGGAGATCGACGTCATCGATGGAGCCTTTGTGTTGGTAGACGCAGGCGGTGTCCGCACGCATATCCCTGTGGGTGGTGTGGCGGCGCTGATGCTGGAGCCAGGTACAAGGCTTTCTCACCGCGCGGCTGCGCTGGCGGCGCGAGTGGGCACATTGTTGGTGTGGGTGGGCGAGGCCGGCGTGCGCCTGTATTCCAGCGGCCAGCCGGGCGGTGCGCGAGCCGACCGCCTCTTGTACCAAGCACGTCTGGCGTTGGATGACGAGCTACGTCTGAAGGTGGTTCGACAAATGTATGCAATGCGCTTTGGGGAAGACGCTCCACAGCGGCGCAGCGTAGAGCAGTTGCGTGGTATCGAAGGTGCGCGCGTACGTCGCACCTACCAGCTGCTGGCGCGCAAGTACGGCGTCGAATGGAAGGCTCGCAACTACGACCGCGACGATTGGGATGGTACCGACCTACCTAACCGCTGCCTGAGCGCTGCAACCGCGTGTCTTTACGGTGTGACGGAGGCCGCCGTGCTAGCGGCGGGCTACGCGCCAGCGGTGGGCTTCATCCATACCGGCAAGCCCTTGTCTTTCGTGTACGACATTGCTGATCTCTACAAGTTCGACACCGTCGTACCGGTAGCCTTTGAGATAGCTGGTAGTGCGCCGACTGGGCCTGTAGAACGTGCTGTTCGGTTGGCGTGCCGTGATCGATTCCGTCGCACCAAGCTCTTGGAGCGCATCATCCCTGATATCGAGAAGGTACTGTCGGCCGGTGAGATTGAGCCGCCTGACGCACCGATAGAGAGCGTTCCGCTCGCATTTCCGGCTGCGGAAAGTCTGGGTGATGCTGGTCATCGTACTTGAGAACGCGCCGCCGCGCTTGCGTGGTCGTCTGGCAGTGTGGTTGCTGGAGGTTAGGGCGGGTGTGTATGTGGGCAACTACTCCCGTCGGGTACGTGAGTATCTTTGGGAGCAAGTCAAAGATGGCATTGAAGTTGGCAATGCCGTGTTGGTGTGGCGCAGCACTGCCGAATCTGGGTTTGAGTTTTGCACCATCGGTTCTAACCGGCGCGTCCCGGCTGACCTAGATGGCGTACAACTCGTCCGGTTTCTGGCTCACCAGAGTGCCTCGGGCTGATGGTAACTTCCCCCTCGAACAAAAACACATTAGTAATCAAGGACTTGTGAATGGTGTGTTCCCCACGGGCGTGGGGATGAACCGCCTCAGAACGGGGTTTTAAGCACCTGGTAGATGTGTTCCCCACGGGCGTGGGGATGAACCGCGCCAGCCCGTCGATCTTGGTGACGATCGTGGGTGTT
>CAZRRW010000107.1:0-8312 GCA_964602505.1 uncultured Burkholderiaceae bacterium | reverse complement strand
CCGCTTTGGAGGTGCTGCGGCAGGCCCACCTGGCGGCTGGGGCTGCTCCAGCCTCCGTGCCATCGCCTCGCATTGCTGTCTATGCGCGCTCCCGGGTGGGCGACGCCGGCCCCAGTGTGCGCTGGTGGCCCATGCCCGCCCGCCCCGAGGCGGCCGCCCATGACCTGTTTGCCGACCTGCGGGCCATGGATGACAGCGGCGTCGCTCTGATTTGGGTTGAAGCACCCCCTGACGCACCACCCTGGGCGGGCGTGGCCGATCGCTTGAGACGGGCCGCAGCGTGAGGTACCGGGGACCTACCCGGCACCCATGCCTACCTTACGCCTAGGCGGGCCAAATGATCGACCAGTGCATCCAACGCCGGGCGGGCCGCGGGCGCATTGGGGTGGTTGATGATGGCCACCAGCGCCAGCCTTCTGCCGGAGCGGGTGCTGACATAGCCGGCCAGTGCTGTCACGTCACGCAGTGTGCCGGTCTTGAGCAGCGCCTGACCCATTGCCTCGCTGGTGGGGTTGCGCTCGCCCATGCGCCGCGCCGTGCCATCCACGCCCGCGATAGCCAGCGAGTTGGCGTACACCTGGGCCTGCGGATGTGTGGCCGCCTGCTGCAGCACCGCCAGCAGCGCGTTGGCCGTACTGCGCTCGTCGCGGCTCAGGCCAGAGCCGTTGTCCACGATGGGCACGTAGGCCTCGGGGCCAAAGCGCTCGCGCCACCACCTATCCAGCCGGGTCCTGGCCTGCATGAAGCCGGTGCCCCTGCTACCCGGCGCCACACCCGCAGCGCCTGCGCTGCCCACGCCGGGCTGGCCCAGCGACAGGTAGAGCATCTGCGCCATCACGTTGTTGCTGAACTTGTTGATGTCGGCAATCACCTCGCCCAGCGGCAGAGACTCGAAACTGCGCAGCAGCTGCGCCTGGCGCGGAGTGCTGCCTTCGCGTACCGTGCCGCCCAGTTGCCCGCCGCCGTTGCGCCAGAGCGCCTCTACCACCCGGGGGCCGAAGTTGCGCGCGTCGGGAAAGGCCACTGGCCACACCCGCTCGCCACAGGCCAGGGGATAGCGCCCCGCGAAGCTGAAGCGCTGGCGGTCGGCAAAGTCGGCCCGCAGGCTGCCTCGCCAGTCACTGCACGGCTCTTGGCTCAGCGGCACGGTGGTGTCGATGGCCATGCCCTGCAAAGGCGGTTCGCTGCGCACCGTGGCCACCTGGCGCCCCGGATCGGGCGTGAAGGTCAGCAGCACCGAGCCAAAGTTCACCAGCATGGCGTCGGGGTGGACGTTATAGGGGCGCAGGCCGTCACCGTCGAAGGCGAAAGGGTCCTTGGCGGGCAGGTCAAACGCGCCGCTGTCCAGCACGATGTCGCCCATCACCTGGGAGATCGCTGGCCCCGGGTTGGCCGCACCCGGCTGACGCAGCTGGCGCAGCCAGTCGTCGAGCCGGTCGAAAGTGAGCTTGGGGTCCCCGCCACCGCGCAGGTACAGGTTGCCCAACAGCACGCCGTCGCGCACTGGCCCGTCGGCGTAGACGCGGGTCTTCCAGGTGAAGTCGGGCCCTAGCAGGTCGAGCCCGGCGAATGTGGTGATCAGCTTCATCAGCGAGGCGGGGTTCGTCGGCTGGTTGGGCCGGTGGCTCATCAGCGGAGCCACCTGCCCCACTTCGGCCACTGCCAGGCTGAGCGCGTTCTTGGGCACCTGGGCTCGTGCCAGAGCGGCTTCCACAGCGGGTGGCACGCCTGCCGCCTGAAGGGCTGCCCCAGCACAGGCCAAGGCCAGGGCCAGCGCCGTGTGAACAAGACTCCGGAAGGCGGGCCGCAGGGCAAGCATCATTGGGAAATTATGATCAGCGGGTGAAGCTCCTTGCCTTTGATACGTCGCACGACGCCACGGTCGTGGGCTTGCAGTCGGGTCATGCTGGGTCGGCCCGTCATCCGGGTGGCCCGGCGGCCTCCACCCACCTGCTGCCTGCGGTGCAGGCCTTGCTCGGTGAGGCCGGGCTCACCGTCAGCGACCTGGACCTGATTGGCTTCGGTGCCGGGCCCGGCTCGTTCACGGGGGTGCGCACCGCCTGTTCAGTGGCCCAGGGGCTCGGCTTTGGCGGCGGGGTACCAGTGCTGGCCATCGATAGCCTGATGGCGCTGGCCGAAACCGCGTGTGATGAACAGCCTGCACCTGACGGGCTTGCCGCCTGGTGTACGAGCGATGCCCGCATGGGCGAGGTGTATTGGGCCGTTTACCAGTGGCAGGCCGGGGAGTGGCAGGTCCTTCAGCCCCCGCGCGTGTCCGCGCCGCAGGACCTGCTGGCCGCTTGGAACAACGCCGCCAGAGCAGATGCCTGGCCCTGTGGCCCTGGCTGGGCCTTGCCCGCACTCGCCACCCCCACGCACTCACCCAAGGCCTTGCAAGGGGTGTCGGCCGCAGCCTTGCTGCGCCTGGCCGCGCGTGGCTTTGGGCAGGGCCTGGCCATGCCCGCTGCGCAGGCCCAACCACACTATGTCCGCAACAAGGTGGCCCAGACGACAGACGAGCGCCGGGCTGGGCGTCCGCAAGCCCAGGCGGGCGCATCGCGATGAGTGCCGTCCGCTCATCCAGTCTGGACACCGTTGCCGTGCAGCCAGGCGAAATACGGCCTTTGTCGATGGCTGCAATCGACGAGTTGATGCCGATTGAGCTGGCAGCCTATGAGTTTCCGTGGACCCGGGGCAACTTCATCGACTCGCTGGCTGCAGGCCACCACATGCAGGGCCTGTACCTGCCAGGCAAGGGTCTGGTGGCCTACTTCGTGGCGATGCAGGCGGTAGATGAACTGCACCTGCTGAACCTGACCGTGGCCCATGCAGAGCAGGGGCAGGGCCACGCGCTGTGTCTGTTGACCCAGCTGACCGGGATCGCCCGGGCCGCCGGTCTGGCGCGCTTCTGGCTGGAGGTGCGGGAAAGCAATGTGCGGGCACGCCACATCTATGCCCGCTATGGCTTTGTGCCGGTGGGCACTCGCCGCGCGTACTACCCGGCCGCAGGTGGGCGGCGTGAAGACGCGATCGTGATGAGCCTTGAGTTTGAGGTTCTTGAGCACGGGGGCGGCCATGCTGGATGAACGCCGAGTGGCCATGCTCAAGGCCATGGGGCTCACCTCCTGGCAACTGCGTGCCAGCGACGAAGATGCGCCTGGGTCGCAGACGCTGGCCGAGCCCCAAGAGCCACCTGCTGAGATGGCCGTCGCGCCGTCGCCAGCGCCCGCCGTCGTGCGCCCTGGGGTGCCTCGGGCGGAGCCCTCTGCGGCGATACGTACAGACCTGTCGGACATGGACTGGCCCACCTTGGCTGCCACCGCCAGTGCCTGCCAGGCCTGCTGCCTGTGTGAGGGGCGGCGCCAGGTGGTGTTTGGCGTGGGCGCAGCGCATTCGCAGTGGCTGGTCGTGGGCGAGGCTCCTGGCGAGCAGGAGGATCTGAAGGGCGAACCCTTCGTCGGCCCGTCGGGGCAACTGCTGGACAACATGCTCGCCGCCATTGGCGTGTCGCGGGCTGCCACCGACGGCGTGGCACCAGCGCCGGAACGCAGCGCCTACATTGCCAACGCCATCAAGTGCCGCCCTCCGGGCAACCGCAACCCCGAGCCCGACGAAATGGCGTCCTGCGAGCCTTTCCTCAAGCGGCAGATTGCGCTGCTGCGCCCGCGCATCATCCTGGCCATGGGACGTTTTGCGGCGCAGTCCCTGCTGCGCAGCACCGAGCCCATTGGCAGGTTGCGCGGGCGGGTGCATGCCTACGAGGGTGTGCCACTGGTGGTCACCTACCACCCTGCCTACCTGTTGCGCAACCTGCCAGAGAAGGCCAAGGCCTGGGACGACTTGGTGCTGGCCATGACCACCTTCAAGGCCAGCACGGGCCGCTAGCGCCGATTCGCACGGCGCCCAATGAGTGGGCGCTGCCAGGCCCTAGGACTTCTTGGGCAGCAGCACCGAAGCAATCGCCGCCACCATCAGCACCACGGCTGCCCAGTCCTGCCAGTGCAACTGCTCATTGAGCAGGGTGGCGCCGCTGAACACGCCAATGATGGGAATCATCATCACGCTCAGGCCAGACGCGGTGGCGGGCAGGCCGCGGGCCAGCACAAACCAGGCGATGTGCGCGAAGCCAAAGATCAGCACCGCGTTGAACACGATGGACAGGCTGGTCACCGTGCCGGGTGGCTTCCACTGGCTGTGCTCGAACACGGTGGCCAGCAGGCTCATCACCACGGCTGTCATCACCGTCATCCAGAAGCCGATGGTGAGCGTGGGCACCGGCATCTGGGTGCGCCGCATCAGGTGGGTGCCAATGGCCCACACCGCAGCGGCCAGCAGCACCGAGGCTGCACCCAGGGGTTTGCCGCCGATGGCAGTGAACTCGTGCCACAGCAGCAGGGCCACGCCCACTGCGGCAAACAAGGTGCCCAGCAGGTGCCGCGGGTTGAGCTTCTCGCCAAACAGCAGCACTGCCCACACGGTGGCGAAGATCGGCATGGTGTAGCCCAGGATCGCGGCGCGCCCGGAGCTCAATGCCTTGACCCCCAGGATCACGAACACGTGCCAGACAAACATGTTGGTCAGTGCCAGCAGCCACAGCTCCTTCCAGTGCGCACGGGGGATGGCAAAGGGCACCTTCATCAGCTTCAGGCCGAGGGCCAGTACCGGGATGCCCAGCCACAAGGACAGGGCACGGAAGGTCAGCGGCGGGTAGTCGGCCACGCCGACCTTCATGACCGGCCAGTTGAAGCCCCAGATGACGGTGACGGCGACCAGCAGCCAGAGCTGTTTGGGCGTGAGCTTGAGGCCGCCGGTGGCGGGGGCCGAAGTAGGGGTGGAAGACATGGCGCGATTGTGGTCGCATGGAGCGATTTGGGCTGGCGCGCCTGCTGAGCACCGCGCCGCCGCTTCAGACGCTCCGCTGCGCGCCAAGGCGGAAAGCGCTGGAGCTGCCCAACGCGGCATGGCTGTGCACTCGGTGCAAGGTTCACCCCACTGGCAGAATTTCATGATGACCTCTGCCAAGCGCGCGCCCTTCACCGAACAACTGGCCGCCGCGCAATCGGCCCATCACAGCCTGCTGTGTGTTGGGCTTGACCCCGACCCCGCCCGGTTTCCGCCCCACCTGGTTCAGGCCAGCAGTGCCGACGCCATCCTGGCGTTCTGCACGGCCATCGTCGAGGCCACGGCCGACTTGGCCTGCGCCTTCAAGCCGCAGATTGCCTACTTCGCCGCGCACCGGGCCGAGGCTCAGCTGGAGCAGCTCATCCAGCACATCCGCCGCGTGGCACCTCAGGTGCCGGTGGTGCTGGATGCCAAGCGCGGCGACATCGGCTCCACCGCCGAGCAGTACGCCCGCGAATGCTTTGAACGTTATGACGCCGACGCAGTGACCCTGTCTCCTTTCATGGGGTTCGACTCGGTGCAGCCCTACCTGCGCTACCCGGGGCGTGGGGCCTTCCTGCTGTGCCGCACCTCCAACCCCGGGGGCGACGACCTGCAGGCCCGTGTGCTGCACGACGTGCCGCCTCTCAACGGCGCGCCGCCGCGCCTGTTCGAGCAGGTGGCCGCCTGGGCGCAGGGCCCCTGGAACGTCAATGGCCAGCTCGGCCTGGTGGTGGGGGCCACACGGCCCAGCGAGATTGACGCGGTGCGCCGGGTGGCGCCCACGCTGCCTCTGCTGATCCCGGGCGTTGGCGCACAGGGCGGTGACGCGGTGGCCACGGTACGTGCTGGCCTGGTGGATCAGACCGGCCTGCACGGCACCATCCTGGTGAACTCGTCGCGGGCCATCCTTTACGCAGACCAGGGGCCAGACTTCGCGGCCGCAGCACGCGATGCTGCGCGCCGTACAAGGGATGAGCTGAACGCCGCGCGAGCCGATCGCTGAGTAGATCGGCTCAGCCCTCAGCGCTGGCCGACAGCACCGATTGCGGGTCGTCCGAGGCAAGCGCGGCCTGTGCCAGCGCCTTCAGCTTGCCGGTGTCGCAGCGCAGGATCTCCTGCTTGATGCCCAGCACCTGCGACGGGTGCATGGAAAAGCTGCGCAAGCCAGCACCCAGCAGGAAGCGGGTGAAGGCCGGGTCGCCAGCCATTTCGCCGCAGACGCTCACCTCCACGGCCCGGCCCTTGGTGGCCTTTGCCCCGGTACCGGCGGAGATGGTGTCGGCCACCAGCCGAAGCACCGCCGGATGGAAGGGGTCGTACAGGTGGGCCACGGATTCATCGGCCCGGTCAATGGCCAGGGTGTACTGGATCAGGTCGTTGGTACCAATCGACAGGAAGTCGAAGTGCCGCACGAACAGCGGCAGGCTGAGTGCGGCGGCGGGCACCTCGATCATTGCGCCAATGGGCGTGTGGCCGTAGGCGACGCCCTGGGCATCCAGCGCGGCGCGCGCCCGGTCAAGCAGCAGCATCACCTGGCGTATCTCGCCTGCATGCGCGAGCATCGGGAACAGGATGCGCACCTTGCCGAAGGCGCTGGCGCGCAGCAGGGCGCGCAGCTGGGTGGTGAACATGGCCGGGTCGGCCAGGCTCCAGCGGATGGCTCGCAGGCCTAGGGCAGGGTTCAACCCGGCTTCGCCGCGGTGCTCAGACCTGCCAGCGTGCGCGTTCAACGGCTTGTCGGCCCCGATGTCCACCGTTCGGATGGTGACAGGCAGGCCTTGCATGGCATCCAGCGCGCTGCGGTAGGCCTCGAACTGCTCGTCTTCATCTGGCAGGGTGCCATCCCGGTTCATGAACAGAAACTCGCTGCGGAACAGGCCCACGCCCACTGCCCCCGCCTCCACAGCCGCCGAGGCGTCGCGCGGCAGTTCGATGTTGGCCAGCAACTCCACTTTCTGGCCATCCAGGGTGACTGCCGGCGTGTGGCGCAGGCGAGCCAGCTTGTCGCGGGCCAGACGCCCCTCACGCTGGCGAAAGCGGTACTCGTCCAGCAGGATGGGGGAGGGGTCGACGATGATGAGCCCCTGGTCGCCGTCGATGATGACCACATCGTCCCGCTTGATCAGTCGGCTGGCCTCGCGTGCCCCGACCACGGCCGGGATATCGAGGCTGCGTGCCACGATGGCCGTGTGCGAGGTCTTGCCCCCGATATCGGTGACGAAGCCCCCGAACACCGACTTCTTGAAGTGCAGCATGTCGGCAGGGGAGATGTCGTGGGCAACGATGATCAGTGTGTCGCCGGCCTGACCCGCAGCGCCCGCCCAGGGCATCTGGACAGTGGCAGACATCGGCGTGAAGTCGCTGCCATGGGCTTCGTGCTGTGCGGCCGCCATGGCGCGCAGCATGCGTTCGACCACCTGCTCCACGTCCGCCTTGCGCTCCCGCAGGTAGGCGTCTTCCATCTCGTCGAACTGGCGGCTCAGTACCTCCAGCTGTGCGGTCAGCGCCCATTCGGCGTTGTAGCGCCGCTCGTGAATCCATTCCTTGGTGGCGTCAGCCAGCATGGCGTCGCCCAGCAGCATCAGGTGTACGTCCAGCAGGGCTGCCAGTTCATGCGGCGCATCACGGGGCAGCTCCCGCTTGAGCTGGGCCAGCTCAAGCTGCACCGTATCGCGTGCGTGGCGCAGGCGGTCAATCTCGGCGTCGACCGCCTCGGCTTCGACAAAGTAGTGGTCCACATCGACGCGGCTCGACGCCATCAGCACCGCCCGGCCGATGGAGATGCCGCGAGACACGGCCAAGCCCGAGAGTTGGATCGACATCGGGTCACTGTATCAGCCGAAAATGGCGGCACATGCTGCGCTGCGGCGATGTCACGCAACCGTCATGTCCCTTGTTGACACTTCGTGTTTTGATCTGGAGTGACCATGGGCCAAAGCTACGACCGTACCGACGAACTGGGCATCGTGTCCAACCCGCGCGCCTTCGAGGCCAACCCCCTGTCCGATGCCCTCCGCTCGGACCGGCGCTTCATCCTCAAGGCCAGTGCAGCGGCCATCGCGGCCTTTGTGGCGCCGGCAGCTGCCGTGGCCAAATCCCAGGCCGCCAAGCCCATGGGTTTCACGGGGATCCCGGTGTCCACCGCCGACACCGTGACGGTGCCGCCTGAGTACCAGGTGAGCACGCTGTATCGCTGGGGTGACCCGATCGGCTCACCGCAAGGTGCTCCGGCCTTCAGGCCTGATGCGAGCAACAGTGCCGCCGAGCAGTTGCTGCAGGCGGGCATGCACCACGACGGCATGCACTACTTCACGCTCGACAAGGCCAGCAAGCGTGGCCTGCTGGCCATCAACCACGAATACACCGACGACGGCCTGCTGCACACCGACGGGCAGAAGACCTGGACGGCTGAGAAAGTGGCCAAGTCA
>CAZRRW010000106.1:0-8385 GCA_964602505.1 uncultured Burkholderiaceae bacterium | reverse complement strand
TTCGCAGTCACCAACGACCAGCGCATCCCCACCTTCCCCAACCTGCCCACGCTGCAGGAAAGCGGCCTGCGCAACTTTGACGTGGGCGTGTGGCACGGCATGTACGCCCCCAAGGGCACGCCCGCGCCGATCCTGGCCCGTCTGAACACTGCCCTGCAGGCTGCCCTGCGCGACGCTGACTTCGTGAAGAAGATGGCTGATGCAGGTGCCGTGATCAAGCCGGTCGCACGCCAGACGCCCGCCGCCCACAAGGCCTACGTGGAAGCCGAGATCGCCAAGTGGACGCCCGTGATCCGCGCCGCTGGCGTATACGCCGACTGAGCTTTCAACGCAGAATGGTGGCTCACCTTGTGAGACCGCCATGAACCTGCTGCCCGCCATTGCCGCCCTTGGTGCCAAGTGCACCGGGGCGGCATTTTTATTTGGGCTGACCCTCGCCCTGCTGGGGCAGGGGGCTGCCGCTCAGAGTGGCGCACCGCCACACACCCCGCAGCCCCAGCTTCGGCCGGTGGCCATCGCCACGGGCCTGGAGGTGCCATGGGGGCTGGCCTTCCTGCCCGATGGCCGGTTCCTCGTGACAGAGCGGCCTGGCCGCATGCGCGCTGTGGCCCCCAACGGCCTGCTGGGGCCGCCGATCACCGGCCTGCCACGCATCGAGGCGCGTCAGCAGTGCGGCTTGCTGGATGTGGCGCTCGACCCAAGTTTCGCCGCCAACCGCTGGGTCTACTGGACCTACGCTGAGCCCGCCACGTCGGCACCAGGCGCTGTCGGTGACGCCAACGGGAACTCGGTGGCCGTGGCGCGTGGTCGCCTGAATACCGAAGCCACTGCCTTGTCGGACGTGCAGGTGATCTTTCGGCAGGTCCCCAAGTTCAACAGCGGCCTTCATTGCGGTTCGCGGCTGGTGTTTGGCCGTGACGGCATGCTCTACATCGGTTTGGGTGACCGCTTTTTCCGCAGGGCTGATGCGCAGACGCTGGACAACCATCATGGCAAGGTGGTCCGCATCGCACCGGACGGCAGTGTGCCTCTCGACAACCCCTTTGTCACGCGTGCAGGTACCTTGGCAGAGGTGTGGAGCATGGGCCATCGCAACATCCAGGCCATGGCGCTGAACCCCGGCACAGGCGCGCTGTGGCTGGCCGAGCATGGCCCCCAGGGCGGAGACGAAGTGAACCTGGTGGAACCTGGCAAGAACTATGGCTGGCCCGCAGTGACCTATGGCGTGGAGTATGTGAGCGGCAACCGCATTGGCGAAACGCACGCCCAGACCCAGCGCAGCGATGTGACCGCGCCGCTCTACTACTGGGTCCCTGTTTCCATCGCCCCCACCGGCATGGCTTTCGTCCCACCGACGGGCCCGGTGGCGGATCGCTACCCTGAGTGGCGGGGAGACTTGCTGGTGAGCGCGCAGCGCGGCCCAGCCCTCATTCACCTGAAACTGAACGGCACCCGCGTGGTCAACGAAACCCGCCTGCTTGGCGACCTTGGGGACTCCATCAGAGACCTGCGCGTCGGCCCAGACGGGTTCGTCTATGCCCTGAGTGAAAGCACCGGGCGCATCCTGCGGCTGGAGCGCTGAGGGGCCGGAAAGCAGGCCCTGCCGGGCTCACTCCACCTTGATCTTGGCGCGCGCGACCACCTGCTTCCAGCGCTCCTGCTCCTTGCGGATGAAGGCGGTGAAGTCGGCTGGCGTTCCACCGCCGGCGGTGGCGTCGTCCTGCGCAAGGCGCTGCAACACACCGCTGGATCTGAGCACTTTGTTGGTTTCTGACGAGAGACGGGCCACCACGTCGGCCGACATGCCAGCGGGCCCCATCAGCCCATACCACTGACTCGATTCAAAGTCCTTGAAGCCCAGCTCGGCCACCGTGGGCACATCTGGCTGGCTGGCCAAGCGTTTTGCGGTGCCAATGGCCAAGGGCCGAAGCTTGCCCGCCTTGATGTGGGGGGGCAGAGGTGGCAGGCCATTGAAGGTGCACTCCACCCGGCCAGCCAGCACGTCTTGCAGCATGGGGCCCGTGCCGCGGTAGGGAATATGAATCAGGAAAGTGCTGGAGACCATCTTGAAGTACTCCATCACCAGGTGGCCAGCGCTGCCATTACCGGCGCTGCCGTAGTTCACCTGCCCAGGTCTGCTGCGCACATAGGTGATGAACTCCTTCATGTCCTTCACCGGCAGGCTGGGGTGGACCGCCAGCGCATTGGGCACGCGGGCCAGCAGGGTCAATGGCGTGAAGTCCTTGTTCACGTCGTAGGGCTGCCGATCCATCGCAAACGGGTTGACGGCCAGCGTGCCGATGTGGCCCAGGATCAGCGTGTGTCCGTCGGGGGCGGCGTTCTTCACATCGGTCATGGCAATGGTGCCAGCGCCACCAGGCTTGTTCTCGACAAAGACACTCTGCCCGAGGGTCGTCGAGAGTTCGGCCGCCACAGCACGCGCCACGATCTCACTGGATCCCCCCGGGGCAAACGGCACGACGAGGCGGATCGGCTTGTTCGGGCTCCAGGCCGCTCGGGCGATGCCTGGCAAGGCCAGGCCTGTGGCGGTCAGCACAGGCCATGCGGCCTGCAGAACGGTACGGCGCTTCATGGCGAACTCCCTCTTCTTATGGTTTATCGCGACAGTGTCGCGGCACCCAAGTTCACCTTCGCCAAGGGCAAACCCTAGCCATCCACCGAGCTGGCGGGGCCATGGAGGTGATTGCCCAGCGATTGCAGCCACTGGAGGCCCGCTGACGTGCCACCAGGCACGGCACCGCGAGCAGGCCGGTACTCGCAACCCACCCAGCCGGTGTAGCCCAGTTGATCGATCAACCGAAACAGGTGGGCATGGTTCAACTCGCCGACGTCTGGTTCATGCCGGTCGGGTACTCCAGCCACCTGCATATGGCCGACACGCCCAGTAGGCAGGTACCGACGCAACTTGGTGCTCAGGTCGCCCTCAGTGATCTGCATGTGGTACAGATCCATCTGAACCTTCAGGTTCGGTTCATCCACCTCGTCCAGCACGGTGTGGGCGTCCACCTGCGTGTTCAGGGCGTAAGCGGGCATGTCGCGGGTGTTGATTGGCTCGATGAGTACCGACACACCTTGATCCGCTGCCAACCGCGCAGCCCAGCGCAGGTTAGCCACATAGGTATGGCGGTACTCGCCAGTGAGGCCCTCGGGCACTCGCCCGGCCAGCAGATGGAGCTGTGAACAGCCCAAGGCCTCGGCATAGCGCAAAGCCAACTGAACCCCGGCCTGGAACTCCAGTTGCCGGCCTGGCAACGCTGCGGTCCCTCGGTCGCCAGCCATCCAGGCCGCATCGATCGCCACAGGATCATCAAAACCGCCAGGCGGCGCATTGAACAGGGCGAGCGTCAGGCCACATGCGCGCAAGCAGGCGGCCAGTTCATCGGCTCGGTATGCGTAGGGGAAAAGAAACTCAACCGCTTCGAAGCCATCTTTGGCGGCGGCCTCAAAGCGAGCCGGAAACGGCAGTTCCGGATAAAGAAAAGACAGGTTGGCAGCAAACCGGGGCATTCGCACACTCTAGCGCGCCATGCAGACCCCCAAGCACCTTCCGCGCTTGAAGCGTAGCGGAAGGCAGCGCAGTTAGGTACATGGCCACTGCTCCCACGATGGCTGCAGGTAGGTGCCCGATCAGGCGGCTCGCGCTGTGCTTCGGCGGACGAACCCCCAGTTGAATCAGCTGGTCTTCTCGGCGAGAACCGTCCATCCGCAAAGCTCAGAATGGACTGCATCATCAGGGTTATCCAGCACGAATCCTTGGTGCGGTGCGCTGGAAACTCGTGGCATCAAGTCGCAGTTGCAAAATACCGTGCCGCCTTGAAGACGAACCGCACCCCACCACCGCGATACCCGTGTCTCGCGCATCGACCCGCATCGGGTCATTGGACAGCTACCCCGTGAAACCTGCCGGCAGGCACAGTCGCGTGGATGAAGCCGGAATAGACATCACCACAGGAGACCTCTGAATGAACCAACCCACGAAACAGGCCGCCCAGTCACCAGCACGAGTTCAGCGCCGCCAGACGCTGATGTGGCTTGCGGCTGGCGGCAGCGCGAGCGTGGTCGGCCTGCCCTCCGCCCGGGCTCAGGCCACCACAGCCCCAACCGTCGGTGGTGCCTGGCCCTCAGCCCGACCGATCCGCATCATCGTCCCCTTCGCCCCAGGCGGCACAACCGACATCCTGGCCAGAGCCGTGGCACCTGAGCTACAGCGTGCCTTGAGTCAAAGCGTGGTGGTCGAGAACCGCGCCGGGTCTGGCGGGAACATCGGCACAGAGGCAGTGGCGAAGTCCCCCAATGACGGTTACACGCTGCTGATGGGCACCGTGGGCACCCAGGCGATCAACAGGTCGCTCTACCCCAACCTGCCATACGACCCACAGAAAGACTTTGCGCCAATTTCCCTGGTAGCCGGTGTGCCCAACGTGATGGTCGTTCCCACCGACAAGGCCGCGCAGTGGAAGGTGAGCACGGTGGCGGACTTCATCGACCACGCCAAACGCAACCCAGGCCGCCTCAGCATGGCCTCCAGTGGCAATGGCACCTCCATCCACCTCGCTGGCGAACTGTTCAAGGCCATGACCGGCACGTTCATGGTCCACATTCCCTATCGCGGCTCAGGCCCGGCGCTGGTGGACCTGATTGCGGGTGTGACTGATGTGATGTTTGACAACCTGCCAGCTGCCCTCCCCCATATCCGGTCTGGCCGACTGAAGGCGCTGGCTGTGACGAGCGCGCAGCGTTCGGCGGTGCTGCCCGATGTGCCCACGGTCGAGCAGGCGGGTGGGCCTGCGCTGAAGGGCTTTGAGGCCAGCTCATGGTTCGGCCTGCTGGCTCCGGCAGGAACCCCAGCCGATGTCGTCAGCCGCCTGCAACGCGAGACCGCGTCAGCTTTGCAAAGGCCTGACGTCGCGGAGCGACTGCGCAGTCAGGGGGCCATCGCCAGTGGTAACACGCCCCAGCAGTTCGCGGCGTTGATTGACTCGGAGATCAAGAAGTGGGCTGAGGTCGTCAAACGCTCGGGCGCCAAGGTGGACTGACACTCAGACGCGCCAGGTGACGTCGGCCTCTTCCCGAGCTGCTCGCTGCAGCATCTCAACAAGAGGCTGCACCCGCTGGCGCAGACTTACCGCATTGGGGTCTAGTTTCAGCGTCTTCCCGGATTCGAGAGACTCCTTCTCGGCGAGTCGGGCGGCGGCCTCTTGAGCGTCGACCTCGACCCGCAGCCGGTTGATGGCGGCATGGGCCTCACTCCAGCGCAGCACGCCTGCCTCAGCTTTGGGTTTGCCCAGCAAGGCCATCACCTCGTCGCCATTGGGCCCGAGCATGATCACATCGGCCGTGGCGCGACTGGAGAAACGGTAAAGCATGTCGGCTTACTGCTTGCTGGAGGTCTGGGTCGGAGCGAACTGGCGCCCAGGCTCGATCACCACCGATTTGGCAGCCTGTGCCCGATCCAGCCAGTCGTTCAAGGCGGCCTTCTGATCGGTCTTGGGCTGCTGCGCTGCAATTCGCGCAGCCGCCTGTGCCACTGGGTCGGCTCGTGGCGCCCACTCCTGAGGAGCTGGCAGCTCTGTGATGGGGCAGCCTGCGTTGGGAGCAATCCGCCAGAACACGCCACGGATCACTTCCACCAAGTTGACGTCCGTCTCTTCGATGCTGCGCATGATCTCGCGCTCGATGGCATGCGCGCACAGGAAAAGTCGCTCGTTCCAGCGCACCATGGTGAACTGAACTTGAACCAGCGGCCCTTGACTGGTCGTGACCATCTTCAGTTCAAAGCTCAAATTCTGGCCAGGAATGTTGTTGCGTGTCAAAGCACGCTTGACCGCCACCCAGATTTGCTCGCGAACCCGGAGCAGCTGATCACGCGACATCGTCGACAGTTGACTTGAGCGCCCAACACTTGGCATGGCTGACGATCGACCATGGGGCAGTGTCCCGTCCGCCCCACCCGCAACCCGAGGAGAACCATCGATTGGTGAACGATGAGCCACCTGCTTTGTGAGCCATCCAAACAATCTTCGCCCCCGTACATTCCGTGCTTGCTACAACACTGCTTGAGTATGCATCCGAAAGGCATCCATCCAACACCAGTGGCAGATGTTTCTAAACGTAATGACGCTTCTGAAAACCCTCAACCGACAGAGTCATCCCAAGAATGGGCTTGCCACTCGCGTTGGCATGGCAACGCTGCTTAGCCAGTCAGAGGCACGCCAGCATGGTGGGGCATTCAGATCAACGCAGCTTTACCCATCCTAAACATTGGTTGAGGCAAGAGGCGACCCGTTCCCGTTGAAGTCATCACCTCTCCCGAGGCCTTACCTGACAACACCTGTCACTTCAATCTCAACACGGCGGTCGGGTTGAAGACATTGAATCAAGGTCTCGCTGCGCCCTTGCCCGGCGCAGCTTGCCGCACTGGTGACCGGCTGACGCTTGCCTCGCCCTTCAACCGTCACCTTGTTCGCTCGTACTCCCAAAGCCTCAAGCTGTGCCTTGACTGTCGCGGCGCGATCTGCTGACAGCTTGTCGTTGTATTCATCACTGCCCAAGCGATCCGTGTGACCCGTGATCGACAAGGTATCAATGGACTTGTACGTTTTCAGTCGCTCCGCAATCTGCCCCAGGCGCTGCAAACCGCCAGGAAGCATGTCGGCCAACGACGAGCGGTCGAAACGGAACAATGTGTCCGCCAATACAACAAAGGTTTCCTTGGTCTGAATCACGGTCTGCACGATCGGAACTGGGGCCGAAGCCGTGGCAACCGGCATTTGCGTCCGCGATGCGATAGTGGCCTCACACTCGCCAACCTCACGGCGCGCTCTGACCACAGCATCCTCAGCCATCGCAACGAAGGGGTTTGCAGCACGCCAACCGGTCTGCGCATTGGCATGGCCACCCCTCACCAGCCGCACCTCGCCGCACGCAACAGACTGCGCCGCACACGCAAACCCTGGCTGTTGCTTCAACCGGTCGAACTGCGCCCACAGATCCTCGCGCAGACGACTGGCACGGGCGATCAAGGGAGTTTCACGCGCCGCATCAGTCAATCCTTGCTCCAGGGACGAAATGATGCGAAGGCTTTCGGTCAGCGCCTCTTCCACATACCCGGTTCGGTCATTCTCGTGATACTGGCTTTTCGCGGTGTCCAGCCAGCATTGAGCCTTGGCATACGCATATGAGCGGAGTGGAACCTGTTTGTCGATGTTCAGTCGCTCCAATCTAGACTGCAATCGCTGTATCGCCTGTCGGTCAGACAGAATTCGCTCGTCACTGATCCGGTCGGCAGGAGCACTCAACTGACTGGCCCCAACAGCACTCGGGGCGCTACCCGCGCCAGGCTGTGCCTGGGCTGCAACCCCACCAAAACCCATGGCTAGCCATACCACTGCCGACCTCGCAACGAAGTTCACCAGACAAGGCAATGAAATGGGCAAGGCGTTCATGTCGACCTCAACAATCTGATTAGAACCTTCAAACCTGAAAGTCGACGACCACCCTGATTTGACCATCTCGATAGTCGATTCTTCAAGGCCAACTTCAGCTCGGGACT
This sequence comes from uncultured Burkholderiaceae bacterium, assembly GCA_964602505.1. Taxonomy (GTDB): domain Bacteria; phylum Pseudomonadota; class Gammaproteobacteria; order Burkholderiales; family Burkholderiaceae_C; genus CAZRRW01. The sequence continues at coordinate 812 of CAZRRW010000106.1, read as the reverse complement.
GTGTTTATCCATGGGGCTCGACAACAGGCAATCGAACTGAGTTTGCATACACGTCATCAATCAGCGCAGCCGGTCCGTCAACGCAATGCTGGCATTGGTGTCATGCTTGGGGCTGACACAGAAGATGGCACATTCTCGGCGGCGGGCAAAGTTCGGTTGACCCGCGGATCTGCGCCATCAAACAGGTCTTCACTGAACTTGTAGCGCAGGTTCAGTACCCAGCCACGGTTCGTGTAGTTGGTCAGCCCAAGGTCACGGTCATTGAAGCCGCGCCAGTTGTAGCCCAGGCTCACAAGAAGGTTGTCCATCACGATATAGCCAGCCTCCAAACCGTATGCATACTGAGTCTCACCGGACGAACCACGCAAGACATTGAACAGGGCGCCAACGGTCCAGCGATTCGTGATGTCATAGGTCACCCGTCCGCCAATGAGCTGAGCGGTATAGGTGCTGCGAACTCCGGGGATATTGGCTGAGCCTCCCAATACCTCGTTCACGTTCTTCACTGCGTAGCGCGCAGATATCCACCATGGCCGGCTGGGGTGATAGTTTGTCCGGACGCTGGCAATGTTCACCCGCCGGTCAACGAATGACGACGGATCACTCTGGATACGCAGCTCGTACAGGCCAAGCATGTCAAACTGGTTGTTGTCTACAGGCCGGAACGCCCATCCGATCTGCATTCGGTCATTGAAGCGCTTCGAGCCGGCGCCAGTACGTGGCTCAACCAGGTTGTAGAAGTTACGTGCCAAGAGGGTCCAGTTCTGGTCCATCCGGCGCGTGGCGCTTACGTTCCACAGCCAATTGGTGTT
>CAZRRW010000105.1:0-8529 GCA_964602505.1 uncultured Burkholderiaceae bacterium | reverse complement strand
GCCCACCTCGGGCAGGGTCTCGAACAGCTCGCTCAGCATCCACAGCAGGAAGGTGGCGTACAGGCGCGGCGAGTTCAGCAGCTTGTCGGCCGCCAGCACGTTGATGACGCCCTTGCCGCCCACCGTCTGCATGAAGTCGCCGATGTTGAGCATGGGCTCGCCAAAGAACCGGTCGCCGCCCTGCTGCTCGATCTGCAGCAGCCCGCGCTGGATGGCGCCCACGCTGGCCGGGCTGACGTTGCCATAGCTGGTGGTGAAGGTCTTGGCGTTGTCGGCCACGTACTGCAGCATGGCCCGCAGGTCTTTCATGTCCAGCAGCAGCAGGCCGTTGTCGTCGGCAATCTTGAAGACCATCTGCAGCACGCCTTCCTGCGTGTCGTTCAGGTCGAGCATGCGGGCCAGCAGCAGGGGGCCCATGTCGCTGACGGTGGCACGGATAGGGTGGCCCTGGTCGCCAAACACGTCCCACAGGGTGGCGGGGCACTGCACCGGCTCGGGCAGGGCAATGCCGCGGTCGCCCAGCACCTTGGCCAGCTTGTCGCCCACCTTGCCGGCCTGGGTGATGCCGGTCAGGTCGCCCTTGATGTCGGCCATGAACACCGGCACGCCGATGAGCGAGAAGCTCTCGGCCATCTTCTGCAGGGTGATGGTCTTGCCGGTGCCGGTGGCGCCCGTGATGAGCCCGTGCCGGTTGGCCAGCGCGGGCAGCAGGGCACACTCAACCAGGGTCTTGCCCGTGCCGTGCTGGGCCACGATGATGGGGTCTGCCATAGGGGAACTCCTAAAATTTCGGGCTTTATACCCAAGCGAAAGAGACGTTGTCGTGGCAGGACACAGCAAGTGGGCCAATATCCAGCACCGGAAGGGCCGCCAAGACGAAAAGCGGGGCAAGATCTGGACCCGCATCATCCGTGAAATCACCGTGGCCGCCCGCAACGGCGGTGGCGACCCCAACGCCAACCCGCGTTTGCGCCTGGCCATCGACAAGGCCAAGGCCGCCAACATGCCGGCCGACACGGTGAAGAAGAACGTCGACAAGGCCACCGGCAACCTGGAAGGCGTGAGCTACGAAGAGATCCGCTACGAGGGCTATGGCATTGGCGGGGCGGCCATCATCGTCGACACCATGACGGACAACCGTGTGCGCACCGTGGCCGAGGTGCGCCACGCCTTCAGCAAGCACGGCGGCAACCTGGGCACCGAAGGCTCGGTGGCCTTCCAGTTCAGGCACTGCGGGCAGATTGTGTTTGCCCCGGGCGTGAGCGAAGACCAGGTGATGGAAGTGGCCCTGGAGGCGGGCGCCGACGACGTGGTGACGGGCGAGGACGGCAGCATCGAGGTGCTGAGCGCCCCCGGCGACTTTGAGGCGGTGAAGAACGCGCTGACTGCCGCGGGCCTGCTGCCTGCGGTGGCCGACGTGACCATGCGCGCCGACAACACCGTGGCCCTGGCCGGTGACGACGCCGCCCGCATGCAAAAGCTGCTGGACGCCCTGGAAGACCTGGACGACGCGCAAGACGTCTTCCACAACGCAGAGCTATGACAGCCCCCACGCTCTGCACTTCGTGTCGTCGCTGCCCCCCAAGGGGGCGCGTTTCGCCTTGGGGCGGCCCGGCGGCGAAACCAGGCTTCAGCTTCGAACATCCATGAAAGTCCTTGTCATTGGCAGCGGCGGGCGCGAACACGCGCTCGCCTGGAAGTTGGCGCAAAGCCCTCGGGTGCAAACCGTGTTCGTGGCCCCGGGCAACGGCGGGACGGCGCAGTACGCCCACAAGCCCTTGTCTGGCGGGGCCGACATCCAGAACGTGCATGCGCACGACGTGGCGGCCTGGCTGTCGTTTGCCAAGGCGCAGAACGTGGCTCTCACCGTGGTAGGCCCCGAGGCGCCGCTGGCCGCCGGCGTGGTGGACGCCTTCCGCGCGGCTGGCCTGCGCATCTTTGGCCCCACCCAGGCCGCTGCCCAGCTGGAAAGCAGCAAGGCCTTCAGCAAGGCTTTCATGCAGCGGCACGGCATTCCCACCGCGAAGCACGACACCTTTGAAGACGCCGCCGCCGCCAAGGCCTATGTGTCGGCGCAGGGTGCGCCCATCGTGGTCAAGGCCGACGGCCTGGCCGCTGGCAAGGGCGTGGTGGTGGCACAGACGGTGGCCGAGGCGCACGCCGCCATTGACGACATGCTGGGCAGCAACACCTTGGGCGTGCAGCACAACGGGCGGGCGCGCGTGGTGGTGGAAGAGTTTCTGGCGGGCGAGGAAGCCAGCTTCATCGTGGTGTGCGACGGGCAGACCGTGGTGCCCCTGGCCACCAGCCAGGACCACAAGCGCCTGCTCGACGGCGACCAGGGCCCCAACACGGGCGGCATGGGGGCCTATTCCCCCGCGCCGGTGGTGACGCCCGAGGTGTTCCACCGCGCCATGCGCGACATCATCTGGCCCACCGTGCGTGGCATGGCCGCCGACGGCGTGCCCTTCAGCGGCTTTCTGTATGCGGGCCTGATGATCGACGCCCAGGGCGTGCCCAAGACGCTGGAGTTCAACACCCGCATGGGCGACCCCGAAACCCAGCCCATCATGATGCGCCTGAAGAGCGACCTGTTCGAGCTGCTGCTTGCTGCGGCCGACGGCCAACTGGCGCGGCACCTGGGCGACGCCGAGCTGGAGTGGGACCGCCGCGTGGCCCTGGGCGTGGTGGTGGCTGCCAGCGGCTACCCGCTTCACCCGCGCAAGGGCGACGCCGTGGCCGCCTTGCCGGCCGACACGCCCGACTGCGTCACCTTCCACGCGGGCACCGCCAGCACCGGCGGCGGCCTGCACACCAGTGGCGGACGGGTGCTGTGCGTCACCGCCCTGGGCGCCAATGTCAAGGCGGCCCAGCACGCCGCCTATGCGGCGGTTGAGCAAGTGCGCATCGACGGCGCACAATGGCGCAAGGACATTGGGCACCGGGCCGTCAAGTAGCGCCGGGCCTTTTGGCCAGCACCCCAGGGAGGAGCCAACGTGAGCCAAGACCGCAACCCCACCGCCGCCGCCTTCCGCGAGTACCTGCTCGCGCTGCAGCACCGCATCGTCAGCCGCCTGGAGGCGCTGGACGGCAAGCCCTTCCTGCGCGACGCCTGGGTGCGCGGGCCCGAGGAGCGTTTGCAAGGCGAGGGTTCATCTACCCTGCTGGAAGAGGGTAACTTGCTGGAGCGTGGCGGTTGCAGCTTTTCGCATGTGTTGGGCCAACAGATGCCGCCCTCGGCCACGCAACACCGGCCCGAGCTGGCCGGTGCGCCGTTTGAGGCAATGGGTGTGTCGCTCGTCTTTCACCCCCGCAACCCCTATGTGCCCACGGTGCACATGAACATCCGCATGTTCATGGCCAAGCCCCCCGGCAAGGAGCCGGTGGCCTGGTTTGGTGGCGGCATGGACCTCACGCCCTACTACGGCTTTGACGAGGACGCCCGCCACTTCCACGCCACCTGCCAGAAGGCGCTGGCCCCCTTTGGGGCCGATAAGTACCCCCGCTTCAAGACCTGGTGCGACGAGTACTTCTTCTTGAAGCACCGCAACGAGCCGCGCGGCATTGGCGGCGTGTTCTTTGACGACTTTGCCGAACTGGGCCCCGCGCAGAGCCTGGCCATGACGCAGGCCGTGGGCGACGCGTTTCTCGACGCCTATGTGCCCATCGTCGAGCGCCGCCGCGACACGCCCTATGGCGAGCGCGAGCGCGACTTCCAGGCCTATCGCCGGGGCCGCTATGTCGAGTTCAACCTGGTGTTTGACCGCGGCACCCTGTTTGGCCTGCAGTCGGGCGGGCGCACCGAAAGCATCCTCATGTCCATGCCGCCCATCGTGAAGTGGCGCTACAGATGGCAGCCCGAGCCCGGCACGCCCGAGGCCCGCCTGTACAGCCACTTCCTCAAGCCGCGTGACTGGGCCGGCGACCTGGCCCCCACCGGGGCCGCGCCCGCCCCGGCCGCCCCTGCGGCGGCCACTGCGGCTTGAGCCAGGCCCCGCCCACCCTGGCCCGCGTGGGCCTGTTTGGCGGTGCGTTTGACCCACCGCACGCCGCGCACCAGGCGCTGGTGGGCGCTGCGGCCGCACAACTGGGCCTGAGCCAGGTGCGGGTGCTGCCCACCGGGCAACCCTGGCACCGCGCCCGCAAGCCCAGTGCAGCAGCCCACCGCCTGGCCATGGCCAAGCTGGCGTTTGAGGCGCTGCCCGGCGTGCAGGCCGAGGTGCTGGTGGACGGCCGCGAACTCCAGCGCCCTGGCCCCACCTACACCGTCGACACCGTGCGCGAGCTGAAGGCTGAGCAGCCGGGCACCCAGTGGTGGCTGCTGCTGGGGCAAGACCAGTGGCATGCCCTGCCCACCTGGCACGAGTGGCAGGCCTTGGCCGGCCTGGTGCACATGGCCGTGGCTGTGCGTGGCGCCAGCCAACTGCAGCCGCAGGCCCACCCCCGGGGCAGCGGGCAGACGCCTGTGACAGCCATCGCGCTGGACATGCCGCCCATGGACGTGTCGGCCACCCGCATCCGCCAGCTGGCAAGGGAAAGTGCGGCACTCACGGGGCTCGTCAGCCCCGCCGTTGCCCGCTATATTGACCAGCACCACCTCTACCGCTGAACTTTCACCGAAAGGCATTCGCCCCCTGCATGGATATTCGCAAGCTGCAACGCGCCATCGTCGATGGCCTGGAGGACGTCAAAGCCGTTGACATCCGCGTGTTCAACACCGAGCACCTCTCGCCCCTGTTTGAGCGCGTGGTCGTGGCCAGCGGCACCAGCAACCGCCAGACCAAGGCGCTGGCCAGCAGCGTGAGGGAGTCGGTCAAGGCCAAGGGCTTTCCCGTGCCGCGCAGCGAGGGCGAGGACAACGGTGAATGGATCATCGTGGACTGCGGCGCCGCCGTGGCGCACATCATGCAGCCCGCCATCCGCGACTACTACCGCCTGGAGGAAATCTGGGGCGACAAGCCGGTGAGCATGCGCATTGCCAGCCAGAAGGGCCTGCCCAAGGCCAGCGAAGACAGTGGCCTGCCCACCAAGGCCCCGGTGAAAGCCGCCGTCAAGAAGCCAGCCACCGGCAAGCCCGCCAAGAGCCCTGCCGCCAAGGCGCCTGCGAAGGCCGCTGCCAAGAAGGCGGCCCCCAAGAAGGCCCCCGCCCGGAAAGTGGTGGCCAAGAAGGTGGTGGCCAAAACCCCGGCCACGCCCTTCGGCAAGAGAACCTGAACCCCCGCCATGCGCCTGCTGGTGGTGGCGGTGGGCACCAAGCAGCCCGCCTGGGCCGACACCGCCGTGGCCGACTTTGCCAAGCGCTTCCCGCCGGAGTTTGCGTGTGAGGTGAAGCCCGTCAAGGCCGAACCCCGCACCACGGGCAAGGACGCCGCCGCGATGATGGCGGCCGAGGCGCAGCGCATCCGAGAGGCCATTCCCAAGGGCTACCGGCTGATTGCGCTGGACGAGCGCGGCCAGCGCGTCAGCACCCGCGAGCTGGCGGGCCACTGGCGGCGCTGGGCCATGGGCGGTGAGCACCTGGCCTTTGTGATTGGCGGGCCCGACGGGCTGGACCCTGCCCTGAAGGCCGAGGCGGCCGAAACCCTGCGCCTGAGCGACCTGACCCTGCCCCACGCCATGGCCCGGCTGCTGCTGGTGGAGGCGCTGTACCGCGCCTGGTCGCTGGCCAGCAACCACCCCTACCATCGTGAATGACCACCCAGTGTGATCGCCATCCCCAACGTGAACACCTTCATCTACCTTGCATCGCAAAGCCCGCGCCGCGCCCAGCTGCTGGGCCAGCTGGGCCTGGCCCACCGCCTGCTGCTGGCTGGCCCCGACGAAGACGCCGAGGCGCTGGAAGAGGCCCACCCCAATGAAGCGCCCCTGGCCTATGTGAAGCGCGTCACGGCCCTGAAGCTGCAGGCCGCCGTGTTGCGCTGGGGCCAGCGGGCCGCCCATGAGAAGCTGCCGCCCGCGCCGATCTTGTGTGCCGACACCACCGTGGCCCTGGGCCGCACCATCCTGGGCAAGCCTGAGAGCGCGGCCGACGCCCGGCGCATGCTGCGCGCCCTGAGCGGCCACACCCACCGGGTGCTGACCAGCGTGGCCGTGGCGGTGCCCAAGGCGGGCAGCCGCCGGGGCCGCAGCGCGGGGGCCACCACCTTCAGCCTGCGGCAGGCTACCAGCGTGTCGGCTGTGCGCTTTCGCGCGCTGAGCGCGCGCGACATCAGCGCCTATGTGGACAGCGGCGAACCCATGGGCAAGGCCGGGGCCTACGCCATCCAGGGCGGGGCGGGCGCCTGGGTGGCGCACCTGAGCGGTAGCTACACTGGAATCATGGGCCTGCCGCTGTTTGAAACCGCTCAGTTGCTGGGCCTGGGTGCTCACCCGCAAGGCCAACCCCATGGCTGACGAACTGCTCATCAACTGGGCCCCGCAAGAGACCCGGGTTGCGCTGGTGGACGGCGGCGCGGTGCAAGAGCTGCACATCGAGCGCCCGGCCGAGCGCGGCATTGTGGGCAACATCTACCTGGGCAAAGTGGCGCGGGTGCTGCCAGGCATGCAGAGCGCCTTTATTGACATTGGTTTGGAGCGTGCGGCCTTTTTGCACGTGGCCGATGTGTGGCATCCGCATGCCGAGGCTACGCCCGCCCAGGCTGGCGCTAACCCCTCAGAGGCAACCCCCACAGCCGCCCCCACACCCATTGAGAAGCAGGTGTTTGAAGGCCAGGCCCTGATGGTGCAGGCCATCAAGGACCCCATTGGCACCAAGGGCGCGCGCCTGTCCACCCAGATCAGCATTGCCGGGCGGCAACTGGTGTTTCTGCCGCAAGACGACCACATTGGTGTGAGCCAGAAGATTGCCGACCCCGACGCCCGCGAACGCCTGCGCCAGCGCGTGACGGCCCTGGCCCAGGCGGCCGCTGCCGCCGAACCGCAGCAGCCTGCCAAGGTGGGCGGCTACATCCTGCGCACCAACGGCGAAGACGCCACCGACGCCGAACTGGCCAACGACATTGCCTACCTGCGCCGGGCCTGGGCCACCGTGCGCGAGGCTGGCACCCGCCTGCCGCCCGGCAGCCTGCTGCACCAAGACCTGAGCCTGCTGCAGCGCGTGCTGCGCGATTTGGTGACCGACGCCACCGAAAGCATTCACATCGACAGCAAAGAGCAGTTTGGCCTGTTGCAGGCCTTTGGCCGGCTGTACATGCCGCAGGCCACCCAGAAGCTGCAGCTTTACAAGGGCGAGCGGCCCATCTTTGACCTGTATGGCATTGAGCAGGAAATTGAAGGCGCGCTGGCCCGCCGCGTGGGCCTGAAAAGCGGCGGCTACCTCATCATCGACCAGACCGAGGCGCTGACCACCATCGACGTGAACACCGGCGGCTTTGTGGGTGCCCGCAACTTTGACGACACCATCTTCAAAACCAACCTGGAGGCCGCGCAGGCCATTGCCCGCCAGCTGCGCCTGCGCAACCTGGGCGGCATCGTCATCGTGGACTTCATTGACATGCAGCGCGCCGAGCACCGCGAGGCCGTGCTGGCCGAATTCCGCAAACAGCTGGGCAAAGACCGCACCAAAACCACCGTGAGCGGGTTCTCCAACCTGGGCCTGGTGGAGATGACGCGCAAGCGCACCCGCGAAAGCCTGGCCCACATGCTGTGTGAGCCATGCCCCACCTGCCAGAGCCGCGGCGAGGTGAAAACCCCGCGAAGCGTGTGCTACGACATCCTGCGCGAGATCTTGCGCGAGGCGCGGCAGTTCAACCCCAAGGAATTTCGCGTCATTGCCAGCGCTAACGTGGTGGAGCGCTTTTTGGACGAGGAAAGCCAGCACCTGGCGGGCCTGAGCGAGTTCATCGGCAAACCCGTGTCGCTGCAGGCGGACCCGCAGATGGGGCAGGAGCAGTACGACATTGTGTTGATGTAGCGACCATGGCCACGCTTGATCAACCAGACGATTGGTCTCGCAAAGAAGTCGAACTCATCGTTGACGACTACCTGTCCATGCTGGCGGCCGAGCTGGCGGGTATGCCGTACAACAAGGCGTCTCGAGCGCGAGCGTTGGTACCGATGCTTAATCGGCGGACAGTTGGATCGATTGAATATAAGCGCCGGAACGTCAGTGCTGCGCTGATCCGCGCCTATCACCCATACCTCAGCGGATACAAGCCACTATTCAACTATCAGCAGTTACTAGACGAAGTACTCGTTGACCGACTAGCCTGTCGGGACGATTTGCACTTGATCGCTCTGCAGAGCGCCGAGCAACGCGTGGTACTTCCTGAAGTGGACGACATCCTTTCGGTGTTGACCACCAAGCCGAAGGTGGAAACCTCACCCCACCTTGTTCGTGACTCGCCGCCGTCGCGTTTCCGAGTCAACTATCTGGAATGTGAGGCCCGCAACCAATCTTTAGGCCAAGCGGGTGAGTTGTTCGTCCTCAAGTTCGAAGAGGAGCGGCTGATCAAGGCGGGGCAGGAACGGTTAGCCGCGAAGATCGAGCACACCTCAAAGGTCAAAGGCGACTACGAGGGCTATGACATC
>CAZRRW010000104.1:0-8530 GCA_964602505.1 uncultured Burkholderiaceae bacterium | reverse complement strand
GTGCTTGCGCCGTGGGTGCAAGCATCCAGATGAGGCCGATGAAGCTGAGCATGACGAGCATGCGGAGCGAGCGCGAAGCGCTCGCGGTTTTGGTGGTTGCGAACGTTTGGGCCATGGTGGCCTCCTTTCTAAAGAAAAATTGAGAAATGCTTGCGGGGGAGGGCGGTGCCGTAAGGCGGCGCCCGGACCCACCTTTACATAAGGCTAAATCTATCTAACAACGCCTACTGTGTGGTTCCTGGGGGAATACACAATGGTTCGCTGTTATTTGACGGGTACTGAGTTTGACCTCAAGCAAGGGTTTGTCCTTAACCGCAGGTGGGTGCGCGAGCAGATCACGGCCCTGAACGAACAGGCCGCCCGCTACGAACGGCTGTTGGCGCAGTTTGGCCCGCTTGACCAGGTTACCGAGCCTCGGACTACCAAAACCTTCAAACGCCATCGCCTGGTCTGCCAAGCGGCGGCCCTGGCCCTCGCAGGCGGCGCGGCTGACGCGAAGCTGTTCATCCCCTGGGCAGACTATGCCGCACACGCTGACAAGTACCGTGCGGCGCGGCGAAAGCAGCACACCAAGGGCTCCGCTCAACCTACGCCGCCATGAGTGGGGCGCACTCGCCCATGCAGCACAGCTTGTTGGTGCTGGGCACGGTGGAGGCTGCGGGCGACTTGGTGCTACGCCGTTTGTGCAAAGCGAAGGCCAAAGACCAGGCCTTCGTGGTGATGGATTACACCGGCGCACTGGCTGGGCGCCTGTGCAGTGCCAACGCGGCTGGTTTGAAAGCAAAAGCCAGCTTGTGGCTTGACCTGGCCAACAAAACCCGCCCGGTTGCCCTGTTCAGGCTCAGGCAAGGCCCCCACTTGCAAGCCCTGGTGGTGGCGTGGCTCCGGCGTTGCGCCACCGAGGCCAACGTACAACTCAGCTTGGCGTGCCTACACGCTGTGGCGCAGTTGGCCAGCCAGTTGTGCAGTGCAGGCACGGTGGGACTCGTGGCCTTGGCCACCAGCTTGCGCAGGCCAGAGCTGACGGCCAGTTTGCGCGCAGACACAGCGCTTTCGGCTGAGTTGGACGCCGCCGCAGGCATGTTGGAGTGGATGCTGCGCTTTCCCGCAGTTTGGGCCTTGTCAGAAGGCAACAACGTCATCGACCCGTCGGCTGGCATGCGCTTAGGCAAGGTGGTGTGGCTGGCCATGCCGCAGACCTACATGCAACCCTACGAACGGCGTTTGGTGGGCTGCATGGCTGAACTGGCCATTGCACAGGCCGCGCTGAATGCCCAGACGGGGTTGGCTCATGTGCCCTACATGCTCAGCGTGTCGCCGCCCCACCTGCCCATCAGCGTGCAGCTGGGTGCGCCGCTGCGCCAGATTGCGCTGCTGAGGTTTGAACCCGCGAGGCCGCTGTCCCCTGTGGCGGCCACCTGGCAGGCCCACAAGGCCGACACGTGGGTCGTTGGCCCGGTGGCGGCAAAGGTGTCGGCAGACAAACACCCTTGGCTGGCGCCCGACCAGTGCATACGGGTGGAGCAGCTGCAAACCGGGCAGGTGTGGGCCATTTCGGGCAAACAGGGCAGTGGCGTCACTACCTTGGTGCGCCCCACCGAGACGGAGCGCTCTATGGCGCAGACCTGGGCTCGGCACACCTTGAGCATGCTGGCCATTACACCCGTCCGTCAGTTTGGCTGGTCGCCCGCGCAGGCATCAACGCCGCAGGCACATCAGGGGCTGTATGAAAAGCTGGCCACGCCCGAAGCCCTGCTGGCGGGGTGGATGCGGGTGCGGCAGGGGCAAAAGTACTCGCACGGCATTGACCGGGTAACTGTGGCCCAGTTTGCCAACGACTTGGGCAGTGAGCTGTTGCAGTTGGCTGACGAACTGCGTGAGGTGCGCTACATGGCCCGGCCTTTGCGCACGGTGCGCCTGCCAAAGCCTGATGGTGATGTACGCCTGATCAAGGTGGCCTGTGTGCGAGACCGGGTGGTACAGGCCGCCTACCTACACCTGGTGGAGCCCTTGTTCGATTCGCGCATGAGCCCGCGCAGCTTTGCCTACCGGCCTGGGCGCAGCGCGCACCACGCGCTGGCCTTGGCACGCTCGGCCATCGCCGCCGGGAGGCACTGGGCCGTGGTGGCCGACATCAAGAAGTGTTTTGACAGCATTGACCACGACATCCTGCTGCGCCTGGTGGGCGATGTGGTGGCTGACCGGCACATGCTTCGCCTGCTGCGCCAGTGGTTGCAGGGTGACGTGGTGGACTTTGGTGAGCTCTTGCCCATGGAGCTTGGCGTGGCGCAAGGCGAAATCATCTCGCCCCTGCTGGCCAACATCTATCTCGGCCGCATGGATAGAGAGTTCGAGCGTGCGGGTGCCTACTTTGTGCGCTATGCCGACGACTACCTGGTGCTGTGTGACACCAAAGCCCAAGCGGAGGCGGCGCTGGCCCAGATGCGGGACTTTCTGCAAAACGCGTTGCAACTGCAGCTCAAGCCTGCCAAAACCATGTTCTGCCACGTTGACGAAGGCGTGGTGTTTCTGGGGGTGGAGTTGACTAGCAAGCAGATTCGCATACCGGCACAGAAGGTGCTGGACATTCAGCATTCAGCAATTGAGTTGCTGGATGCGGCAGCCGACCCCGAGGCCAACTCGATGCAGAAGTTCAAGGCCATTGACAAGCTCAACGCGCGCATCCGTGGCACGTACAACTATTACCACCTCGACGCCGCCCCCATCATTGAGCAGCAGTTGCAAGGCCTGGACGCTGCGCTCGACGGGTATGTGCAAAGCAAATGGACCGACGCCTTGATGCTCGACTTGATGTGGGCCAGGCGAGAGCGCTTTGTTCAAAGCGGGTCAGACGCTGCCACTGCTGCAAGTGCTGGCATGTCAAGACTGGGGCTGTACGCATCCGACGCGCGGCCGCCTGGTGAGCAATCTGATTTGGTTGGCTCTGCAAACCCAGCAGTGGCCGATAAACCAGCCACAGTGGCCAACAGCCCCGACACGCAGGCCGATCCCATGGATCAGGCGGTGTTGTTTCACGCTGGGCAACTGCATGTCATGAAAAGTGGCAGCTATGTCACGCTTCAGGCGGACGATGTGGTGGTGAAGAACAAGCTTGTGGTGTTGGGGCGCTACGCGGTGCCGCAAATTCAGTTGCTGTATCTGGAAGGGCGGGGCATTGCCATTTCTGCGGACTTGGCCATGCAACTGGCCCAACGAGACGTGGCCATCGTAGTGGCGCCCCTCTTTGGCCTGCCCAGCGCGATGATGCTGCCCATTCAGTCGCAACGAAGCCAGATTCGGCAGTTGCAGGTGCTGCGCAAAGACGACGCCAACCTGATGCGCTGCGGCGTGGCCATGCTGGCTGCCAAAGTGGCCAACCAGGCGGCGGTGTTGAAGTACTTTGCGCGCTACCGCAAGAAAACCGACGAAGCGGTTTACCTGGAGTTGACCCGCTGTGCAGACGCCATACGCGAAGTGGCAGCCTTGATGGAGGGTTTGGACGCTGGGGCGGCCCAGTTGCGCGCCACGGCCATGGGGCTTGAAGGGCGTGCCGCCAGCATCTACTGGCAAGCCTTTGCCTTGCTGGTGCCCAACCAATACGGGTTCACTGCACGCCACACTCGCCACGCCACCGACCCGGTGAACTCAATGCTGAACTATTGCTACAGCCTGCTTTACGGGCGTGTTTGGCAGGCCGTGGTGAAGGAGGGTCTGGACCCGTACTTCGGCATCATGCACGGGGCCCAGCGCGACCAGGGCAGCCTGGTGTTTGACGTGATCGAGGAGTTCCGCGGCCCGTTCGCCGACCGTGTGGTCTTGGGTCTGCTAGGGCGCGGGTTTGAGCCTGCGTTGGACAAGGAGGGCCTTCTGAAAAGCGCGGTACGGATCAAAGTGGCAGCAGCATTCGCCGCCTTGTGGAGCAAAAGCTTGCAATGGAACGGCCGCAGTTTGAGCCCGGCAGGCGTTTTGCAGCAGCAGGTGGCGCAGTTGCGAGCCTTGTACGAAAAAGGCGAGAGTTACCGCGCGTTCAGGTTTCGTTGGTGATGCCAGACGAGGGGCTCAAGCCTGCTTCATCGCATCTTCAATGTCGGTCAGCGCAAAGTCTTGCCCTTTGAATAGCAGCGGCAGGCGGCGTGTCTTGGCCAAGGCGTAACTGAACAAGTCGCCGTAGTTCAGCGCGGCTGGGTGCCCGCTGCCCTTGCCGTAGGCCACAAAGGCGGCATAGGCGGCGTCTGCCTCGGGCTGACCAGGAGCCACCACCTCGAAGGTGGGTGTGGCGAGCAAGTCGTCCAGCAGCACCAGCATGCGCTGGCCGCGCCGCCCGTGCACCACCAGGCGGGCCTCCAGCACGGTGGCGGTGCTGATGAGCACTTTGTTCTGGCGCTCCACGCAGGCCAGAAACGCCTCACGCTCAGGCTCGTTGAACACGATGGCGGCGAGCGCCGAGGTGTCGATGACGATCATGAAACCAGGCGGGCTGCGGGGCTTGCGGGGGCTTACTTGGGCAGGCCCAAAGCGTCCCAGGCCAATGGGTCGGTGGCATCGGTGCGGTCTGGCACTTGGTCCATCTGCGCCAGCAGGGCGCGGAAGCGCTGCTGGCGGTTGGCGGTGGGTTGTTGGTGCTCCGCCTGACTGAGCAGCAGGTCAACCGCCGCTTCAACGGTGGCGGTCTTGCTCAGGCCGTACAGCTTTGCGGCCCGCTCAACTTTGCTGACCACGGCCGGGTTGGCTATTTGCATGGGCATGGGCGCGGGAGGGGCTAGGTTAAAAGGGGTGATCAACATGATCAACATGCTGTTTATACACGCCTTCGCCGCTGCGGTACTTCAGCCTCTGGTGCCTGGCACAACTCTGATTGATCGGGTGAGATGCAAGGCTCACTGGAAGGCACCGAAACTGCCAGAGGGTTCAATTATTCCGACTTAAATGCAGATGTCTAACAAACAAACGTAGTTTGGGAATATGAAATCAATAGACCATAGTTTGATTAGAAACATCAAATAAAAGCCCCTCGCTGCCATGTGGCCCCACCAGTTGGCAGCCGATGGGCAGGCCATTGGCGTCTGCCCCGGCGGGCAGCGCCAGCCCGGGCAGGCCCGTGGCATTCACCCAGGCGGTGAAGATGGCGTGGCCGCGCGGCCCCACGGCCTGGCCGTCAATGGTGGGTGGGAAGATGCGGGTCTTTTCCCAGGGCTGGGCGGCGGCGCTGGGGGTGAGGATCAGGTCGAAGCGCTGGAACAGGGCCAGGGCCTCGTCGCGCAGGGCCATGGCCGCCTGCTGCGCGGCCATCACCTGCGCGCCGGTGAGTGCGCTGCCCGCGTCGGCCATGGCTTCCAGGCTGGGGTGGATGAGGCCCCGCCAATAGTCGCTTGGGTCTTGGCCCAGTTCGGCACAGCGCTGGGCCAGCACGGCCGCCAGCCCGGCCTGGGCCAGCACGGCAAACACCTCGGTGTTGGCGCGGTGCGGCAGGTCAAAGTGTTGTGCCACCTCCACCGTGTGGCCCGCGCGGCGCAGGCGCTCGGCCACCGCGTCCACCGCAGAGGTGATCTGCGGGTCGACCGGTGACACCCCGTCGGGCATCGCTGCGTGCCGCACCTGCAGGATGCGCAGAGCCTGCCGGGGCGGGCCATCGGCGTCCACCGGGGTGTCCAGCCCCTGCATCACCTGCAGGGCCAGGGCCACGTCTGCCACGGTGCGGGCGATGGGGCCAATGACTTCATAGTCCAGCATCAGCGGGGGCAGGGCGTGGGCTCGCTCAATCAAGCCCAGCGTGGGCTTCAGGCCCACCAAGCCGGTGTGGCCGCTGGGGCGGCGGATGGAGCCGCCGCCGTCGGTGCCGATGGCCAGGGGCACGATGCCGCTGGCCACCGAGGCCACCGCGCCGCCGCTGGAGCCCCCTGGTGTGAGCGCAGGGTCGTGCGGGTTGCCGGTGGGGCCAAACAGCAGGTTGTCGGTGTAGCCCTGCACAGTGAACTCGGGCACGTTGGTTTTGCCCAGGATCACGCAGCCCGCCGCCCGCAGCCGCGCCACCGCGGTTTCGTTATGCGTGGGCACATGGTCTGCATATAGCTTGCTGCCCCAGGTGCAGCGCAGCCCGGCCACAGGGATGTTGTCTTTCACCGTGATGGGCACCCCGTCCAGAGCCGAGGCGGGTTCACCGCGTTCCCAGCGGCGGGTGGCGGCCACAGCCGCCTCATAGGCACCGTCGGCGTCCAGCGTCACCACCGCGTTCAGCGCGGGGTTCACCGCTTCCAGGCGGCGCAGGGCGGCGCGCAGGGCGTCCACCGGGGTGGTGGTGCCCGCCGCAAACCCGGCTACCAGTTCGGTGGCGCTGGGGGCTTGTACAGCCAGCGAGGAAGCGTGCGGCAGGGTCATTCGCAGTTCTCCAGTTCCCTAGGGTCAGCGATTCAGCATGGGCTTGAGATAGCGCCCGGTGTGGCTGGTGGGCAGGGCGGCAATGTCTTCTGGCGTGCCGGCGCCCACCACGGTGCCGCCACCCGAGCCGCCTTCAGGCCCGATGTCGACGATCCAGTCGGCGGTCTTGATGACGTCCAGGTTGTGCTCGATCACCACCACGGTGTTGCCGGCGTCGCACAACTGGTGCAGCACCTTGAGCAGCAGGTCGATGTCGGCAAAGTGCAGGCCGGTGGTGGGCTCGTCCAGGATGTAGAGCGTGCGCCCGGTGTCGCGGCGCGACAACTCCAGCGCCAGCTTCACCCTCTGGGCCTCGCCCCCGCTGAGCGTGGTGGCGCTTTGCCCTAGCTTGATGTAGCCCAGCCCCACCTCCAGCAGGGTGTGCAGCTTGCGCTGCAGCGTGGGCACAGCGCTGAAGAAGCCGTGGGCGGCCTCCACCGTCATGTTCAGCACGTCGGTGATGGTCTTGCCCTTGTACAGCACCTCCAGCGTCTCACGGTTGTAGCGCAGGCCGTGGCAGACCTCGCAGGGAACGTACACATCGGGCAGGAAATGCATCTCCACCTTCACAACGCCGTCGCCCTGGCAGGCCTCGCATCGGCCCCCTGCCACGTTGAAGGAGAAGCGCCCCGGCCCATAGCCGCGCTCACGGGCCATGGGCACCTCGGCAAACAGCTCACGGATGGGTGTGAACAGGCCGGTGTAGGTGGCCGGGTTGCTGCGTGGGGTGCGGCCAATCGGGCTCTGGTCGACGTTGATCACCTTGTCGAACGCGTCCAGGCCCTCGATCTCGTCGTGAGGCTGCGGCTCCAGGTGGCTGTTGTAGAGCTTGCGGGCCACGGCGGCATACAGCGTGTCGTTCACCAGGGTGCTCTTGCCGGAGCCCGACACCCCGGTCACGCAGGTGAACAGACCCACCGGGATGCTGGCCGTCACGCCCTTCAGGTTGTTGCCTCGGGCGTTCACCACCTTCAGCCAGCCGCCTGCACTGGCCTTGCTGAACACCTGGTCAAAGGCGTTGCCGCCGGGCTTGCGCCGCTGGTCGGGCAGGGCAATGCGCAGGCGCTGCGCCAGGTAGGCGCCGGTCAGCGACTCGGCATGGTCCATCACCTGTTGTGGCGTGCCTTGGGCTATGACTTTGCCACCGTGAATGCCGGCCCCACGGCCCATGTCAATCACATGGTCGGCGCTGCGGATGGCGTCTTCGTCATGCTCGACCACCAGCACCGAGTTGCCAATGTCGCGCAGGTGGCGCAAGGTGGCCAGCAGTCGGTCGTTGTCGCGCTGGTGCAGGCCGATGCTGGGCTCGTCCAGTACATACATCACGCCAGTGAGGCCGCTGCCGATTTGGCTGGCCAGACGGATGCGTTGCGCCTCGCCACCGCTCAGCGTGTCGGCGCTGCGGTCCAGGCTCAGGTAGCTCAGGCCCACGTCGTTCAGAAAGCGCAGCCGCGAGCGGATCTCGTGGACGATGCGCTCGGCGATCTCGGCCTTGGCGCCCTTGAGCGCGAGCTGCGCGAAGTAGGCCTGGGCCTCGGCCAGGGTGGCGTGGCCGACTTCGAAGATGGCCTTGGGCTCACCGTCCAGCAGCTTTACCGCCCCGGCGCCGGTGGCGTCAGCGCCCAGCGAAGGCTGGGCCTCCACCAGCTTCACGAAGCGCGCCTCGCGCTTCAGGCGTGTGCCGCCGCAGTCGGGGCAGGGCTGGTCGCTGCGGTATCGGGCCAGGTCTTCGCGCACCAGGGCCGAGTCGGTTTCGCGGTAGCGGCGCTCCAGGTTGGGGATGATCCCCTCAAAGGCATGGCGGCGCTTCACGCTGCGGGTTCGGCCGCTCGGGCCCTCGGCGCGGTAGACGAACTCGATCAGCTCGTCGCCGCTGCCCTGCAGCAGCACCCGCTGCGCCCGCTTGGGCAGGGTCTCGAACGGGGCTTCGATGTCGAAGCCGTAGTGTTTGGCCACGCTCTCCAGCAGGCTGAAGGTGTAAGCGTTGCGGCGGTCCCAGCCCTTCACCGCCCCACTGGCCAGGCTGAGCGAGGGGAAGGCCACCACGCGCTGGGGGTCAAAGCGGGTCACCAGGCCCAGGCCGTCGCAGGTGGGGCAGGCGCCCACGGGCGAGTTG
>CAZRRW010000103.1:0-8542 GCA_964602505.1 uncultured Burkholderiaceae bacterium | reverse complement strand
GCCGACAGGCGGCTCTTGTCGCGAGCGGCCTTGTTCTTGTGGAAGATGCCCTTATCCGCCACCGAGTCGATGACTTTCTGGGCCTTGGCGAACAGTTCGGTAGCCTTGCCTTTGTCGCCGCCGGCAACGGCTTTTTGCACGTTCTTGATGACCGTGCGGAATTGGGTTCGCAGCGAGGTGTTCGCGGCGTTGAGCTTGACGTCCTGACGGGCGCGCTTGCGGCCCGAGGCGAGGCGGACGATCTTTTTCTTGGCTTTGCTGGCAGTGGCCATGGGTGGATGTTCCTAATCTAAACCGGGCAAACCCTAAATTATAGTGGCTTCATGAACCTTCTGCGCTCGGCGTCCACGGTCTCTCTTTGGACGCTGGCTTCGCGCGTCTCCGGCCTGGGGCGCGACCTGCTGATTGCGGCCACGTTTGGGGCCTCGGCCCTGACCGATGCCTTCAATGTGGCGTTTCGCATTCCCAACCTGCTGCGCCGTCTGTTTGCCGAGGGCGCGTTCAGTCAGGCCTTCGTGCCCCTGCTGGCGCGGCACCGGGCCGCCGAGGGGGGCGAAGCCACCAAGGGCCTGATCGACGCGGTGGCGACGATCCTCGTTTGGGCGCTGGTCCTCACCAGCGTCCTGGGCGTCGTCGCGGCGCCGGCCCTGGTCTGGATGCTGGCCTCGGGCCTGCAGCAGTCGGGCGGCTACGACGCCGCGGTGGTCATGACGCGACTGATGTTCCCCTACATCGCCTGCGCATCGCTCATGGCCCTGGCTGGGGGCATCCTCAACACCTGGAAGCGCTTCGCCGTTCCCGCCGCCACGCCCGTGCTTCTGAACCTGTCCATCATTGCGGCAGCATGGTGGCTAGCCCCCGCCCTGGCGGCCCGCGGGGTCCCGTCGATCTATTCACTGGCCCTGGGCGTCATGCTCGGCGGGCTGCTGCAGCTGGCCATTCAGGTGCCCGCCCTGGCCCGCCTGGGTCTGCTGCCGCGCATCGGCCTGCTGCCGTCCACCTTGCGTGCCGCCTGGCGGCACCCTGGGGTCAGCCTGGTCCTGCGGCAGATGGCGCCCGCCCTGTTGGGGGTGTCGGTGGCCCAGCTGAGCCTGATCATCAACACGCAGATTGCCTCGCACTTGCAGACTGGCAGTGTCACCTGGCTGGGCTATGCCGACCGCCTGATGGAGTTTCCCACCGCCTTGCTGGGCGTAGCCCTGGGCGTGGTGCTGCTGCCCCAGCTGGCCGCTGCCCAAGGCTCCCAGGACACCGCCAGATACAGCGCACTGCTCGACTGGGGCCTTCGATGGGTGCTGCTGCTGGCCCTGCCCAGTGCTGTTGCCCTGATGCTGTTTGCCGAGCCTCTGGTGGCCTCGCTGTTCCACTATGGCGCATTCACGGCCGCCGATGTCCAGCAGACCCGGGTGGCCCTGGCGGGTTACGGGCTTGGGTTGCTCGGCATCGTGGCGGTGAAGGTGCTGGCTCCGGCCTATTACGCCCAGTTGGACATTCGCACGCCAGTGAAGATTGCTGTGGTGGTGCTGGTGTTCACTCAGCTGGTCAACCTGGTGGCGGTGCCGCAAATGGCCCACGCCGGGCTGGCGCTGTCGATCAGCTTGGGGGCCTTGTTGAACGCGGGCTGGCTGTTGGTGGGATTACTGCGGCGCGGCAGCTACCAGCCAGCACCGGGGTGGATGAAGTTCTTCGTGCGAGTGGCGCTGGCCTGCGTGATGCTGGCGGCGTTCCTGCTCTGGGCGGCGCAAGCCGTTGACTGGACTGCGCTCAGGGCGGCGCCGGGGTGGCGGCTGGCCTGGCTTGGCGCATCCGTGCTGGGAGCGGTTGGGATATACGGGCTCGCGCTACTGGCACTCGGGTTCCGGCCCATAGACGTGCTGAGGGCGCCGAGAGCGTGATGACCGATAGGTTACTTTTCCCTGCTGGCATCATTTGAGCATGTCCGAACTCAGACTCCAGTCTGCCCCGACGCCCATGGCCTACTTTGCGGCCTTGGTGGCGGCGGACGATGGCTTCCCGCTGACCGAGGCGGCAGCCAGCCTGGCGCAAGACGCGAACCCGACACTGGATTTGCAGGCGGTGCTGGGTGAGCTTGACCAACTGGCCGAACGCCTGCGCAAACGCCTTCCCGCGGATGCGGCTGCTGTGCCACGTCTGCGGGCACTGAACCGATTCTTCTTCGAGGAGTTGGGTTTTGCCGGCAATATCAATGACTACTACGACCCTGCCAACAGTTACCTGGACCAGGTTCTGATACGGCGGCGTGGCATCCCCATCAGCCTGGCTGTGGTGTACATGGAGTTGGCGCAGCAGATTGGCTTGCGGGCTTCGGGCATCGCGTTTCCCGGGCACTTCCTGGTGCGGGTACGCCTGCAGGGCGCCTCCCTCACGCCGGGAAACGCCGGAGTCAACGGAGGCGATGTGGTGATGGATCCGTTTGTGGGCCGTTCGCTCAGCCGCGAAGAACTGGCCCACCGGCTGGCAGATTTCCGAAGCCGTTTGCCGTACGAAGCCCTGGAGATCGATCTTCCGCTGGCCCATGCGCTTCGTGCGGCCAGCCCCCGTGACATCGTTGGCCGCATGTTGCGCAACCTGCAAGAGATTCATCACAGCCGCCGGGATGAGGCGGCCGTTCAACTGGTCAATGAGCGGCTGGATATCCTGGCCAGCCGCGGCACCGATCAGCCCCCGCTGGTCTGAGTCCAGTCCTTGCCCACCGGCCAGGCCATCATGCGGCGGTACCAATCGTGGAAATGCTGCATGCCGTCTTCCATCGGGCTCTGGTAAGGGCCGGCGTCGTCGTCACCGCGCTGCAACAGGGCCTTGCGGCCCGCATCCATGCGCAGGGCGATCTCGTCATCCTCGACGCAGGTCTCCATGTAGGCCGCCTGCTGGGCCTCGATGAACTCACGCTCGAATGCGGCGATCTCTTCCGGATAAAAGAACTCCACCACGTTCAGGGTTTTCTGCGGACCTTTGGGGTACAGAGTCGATACGGTCAGCACATGCGGATACCACTCCACCATCACGGTGGGGTACAGGGTGAGCCAGATGGCCCCGTGCTTGGGTGGTCGCCCTTCGCTGAGGGCCAGCACCTTTTCGTGCAGCAGTCGGTAGGTGTCAGTGCCCGGCTTGCCGAGCGCCTCACCGTTGTGGCGTGCCACCCCTACGGTTTGCACCGAGTGGTGTTCGCCGAACTCCCAGCGCAGATCGTCGCAGGTCACGAAGTTGCCCAGGCCTGGGTGGAAGGGGCCGACGTGGTAGTCCTCGAGGTAGACCTCGATGAAGCTCTTCCAGTTGTAGTCACACTCGTGCTGAATGGCCCGGTCGAACACATAGCCTTCAAAGCTCAGGTCGTGGCCGGGCCCGATGCTGGCGAGACACTGCGCCACAGTGGGGCCCGCATCGCGGCCGGTCGGCGCCTCAAACAGCAGCCCGTTCCAGGCCTGCGTCGAGGTGCGAGGCAGGTTCAGGCAGGGGTCTTGCGGAAAGTGTGGTGCGCCGATCAGTTCGCCCGGCGCCGCCTGACCGCCCGTGGCGTTGTAGGTCCAGCGGTGCAGCGGACAGACGATGTTGCTGCCTGTGTGGCCCCTGCCTTTGAGCATGATGGCTTGGCGGTGGCGGCAGACATTGGACAGGATCTCCACGCCAGCCGGTGTGCGCAGCAACACTCTGCCTTCGCCCTCATGGGCCAGGGTGTGAAAGTCGCCTACCTGGGGTACGCACAACTCGTGCCCTAGGTAGCGGGGGGAACGCTGAAAGATCCGCTCCATCTCGCGCTGGTACAGCGCCTCGTCGAAGTAACTCGATACCGGGAGTTGGGTGGCGCTTTGGGCTAAGCGCGCCAAGCTTTGGCTCAGGTCAGACATGATGCGAGTGAGATGGAAGGTTCAGACTGGTTTTGCGTCCCTCGTGGCGGGTGCAGTGGTGGGATGAACCCCTCCACCGGACCTGAGCCGGGAATGAAACAGGGACGCGGAGTGTAGCCGGGGCGCCCGTAAAATCTCGCTTCCATATGCCGAAATCCCCTCCGCCAGACCAGCCGAGCGAGCTTCCCGCCACCTTTGAGGCGGCCATGGGCGAACTCGACACCTTGGTTGAGCGACTCGAGTCGGGCCAGGTGCCGGTGGACGAACTGGTGCGCGGCCATCAAAGGGCCCAGGCTCTGCTGACTTTCTGCCGCGAACGGCTTCAGGCGGTCGAATCGGTCTTGCTGGTGGAGCAGGCCGACGGGGAGGGCGTGGCCAGAACCCGTCCGTTGGCTGCGGCTGACGTTCGACCCGCCTCGGGGGCGGGGGCATGAGCGCCAACGCAGTGCTGGTTCAGGGGCAGGGGAGCGCTGCGGCAACGCGGGTCTCCACTGATTTCGCCTGGGAGGCCTGGATGCTGGCGCGGCTGGCCCAGGTGGAGCAGGCACTGGACGCCGGGATTCAGCAAGGTGCACCAGCCGGGCTGGGGCAGGCCATGCGCTACGCGGTCCTCGACGGTGGCAAACGGGTTCGCCCGCTGCTGGTGCTGGCGGCGGCCCAGGCCGTGGCGGGCAGCAGCCTGCCGCCTAGCGTGGAGCGGGTGGCGATTGCCGCCGCCTGTGCGGTCGAGGCGGTGCATGCCTACTCTCTGGTTCATGACGATATGCCCTGCATGGACAACGACGTCTTGCGTCGCGGCAAACCCACCGTGCATGTGAAGTTTGGCCAGGCGCAGGCCTTGTTGGCGGGTGATGCCCTGCAGGCCATCGCATTCGAATGGCTCACCCCGGATGACAGTGCCATAGCGCCAGCGATGCAGGCGCGGCTGTGTGGCGTGCTCGCGCGTGCCTCAGGCTATCTGGGCATGGCTGGGGGCCAAGCCATCGATCTCGCCCAGGTAGGCCAGCAGATGGACGAGGCCGCGCTGGCCGACATGCATGCCCGCAAGACGGGTGCGCTGCTGCAGGCCAGCGTGTGGATGGGGGGCATTGCGGCGGGGGCCACGGCAGCACAGGACCAGGCCCTGCTGGCCTATGCTCGAGCTATTGGGCTGGCGTTTCAGGTGGTGGATGATGTGCTGGATGCGACAGCCGACACGGACACGCTCGGCAAGACTGCGGGCAAGGACGCCGATGCACACAAACCTACCTACGTGTCGCTGCTTGGGCTGGAAGGTGCCCGTCAGCGTGCCTCGACCTTGCACCAGCAGGCCCGCGACGCGCTGCGGGCTCCCGACCTGCGTGACACGCGTGCCCTGGAGGCGCTGGCTCTGATGATCGTGGACCGGCGACACTGAGTGCCGTCGCCGCTGCACCTTTTCTGAATTTGCACCCATGACCGACCTTCTTGCCTCCGTCAACCTTCCTGCTGACCTTCGCCGTCTGCCAAGACATCAGCTCGGCCAGCTGGCCCACGAGCTCAGGCAGTGCGTACTCGACAACGTGTCGAAGACGGGCGGTCACCTGTCCAGCAACCTGGGTACGGTGGAACTGACGGTTGCGCTGCACTACGTGTTCAACCCCCCCCATGACCGTCTGGTGTGGGACGTCGGGCATCAGGCCTATCCGCACAAGATCCTGACCGGCCGGCGTGAGCGCATGCCCACCCTGCGCCAGTTGGGGGGGCTGTCGGGCTTTCCTCGCCGCGATGAGAGTGAGTACGACACCTTTGGCACTGCTCACTCGTCCACGTCGATCTCAGCCGCGCTGGGCATGGCCATCGCCGCCAAGCAGAAGGGCGAGGATCGCAAGTGTGTGGCCATCATCGGTGACGGAGCGATGAGTGCCGGCATGGCGTTCGAGGCGCTGAACAACGCGGGGGTCCATCCGGATGTGAACCTCCTGGTGGTGCTGAACGACAACGACATGTCCATCAGCCCTCCGGTGGGTGCCCTCAACCGATACCTGGCCCGCCTGATGAGCGGCAAGTTCTACGCGGCTGCGCGGGATGCCGCCAAGACCGTGCTGTCGCCTGTGCCACCGCTGTTCGAACTGGCCAAGCGATTCGAGTCGCATGCCAAGGGCATGGTGGTGCCGGCCACGCTGTTCGAGGAGTTCGGCTTCAGCTATGTCGGCCCGATCGACGGACATGATCTGGAAAGCCTCATTCCCACCCTGGAGAACCTGCGCGGCAAGCGAGGCCCGCAGTTCCTTCATGTGGTCACCAAGAAGGGGCAGGGCTACAAGCTGGCCGAGGCCGACCCTATTACCTACCACGGCCCTGGCAAGTTCGACCCGACCAAGGGCATCGTCAAGCCAGGGCCCGACGCACCCAAACCCAAACCGACCTTCACCCAGGTGTTTGGCGACTGGCTGTGTGACATGGCAGCCAAGGATTCCCGGCTGGTGGGCATCACCCCTGCTATGCGTGAGGGCTCTGGCCTGGTGGAGTTTGAGCGGCGCTTCCCGGGCCGCTACCACGATGTCGGCATTGCCGAGCAGCATGCCGTCACCTTTGGCGGAGGCTTGGCCTGTGAGGGTCTAAAGCCCGTGGTGGCGATCTACTCCACTTTCCTGCAGCGGGGCTATGACCAGCTGATCCACGACGTGGCGCTGCAGAACCTGCCGGTGGTGTTTGCCCTGGACCGGGCTGGTTTGGTGGGTGCGGATGGCGCCACGCATGCGGGCGCGTATGACATTGCCTACCTGCGCTGCATTCCCAACATGGGCGTGTACTGCCCGGCCGACGAGCGCGAGTGTCGCCAGTTGCTCACCACCGCCTTTGAGCAGAACCACCCGGTGGCTGTGCGCTACCCGCGTGGCGCTGGCGTGGGGGTGGACGCGGGCACCGACCTCACTGGGCTGCCCGTCGGCAAGGGCGAGGTTCGCCGCGCTGGTCAGCGCATTGCCATCCTGGCCTTTGGCACGGTGCTGTACCCGGCCTTGGCAGCTGCCGAAAGGCTCAACGCCACGGTCGCCAACATGCGCTTTGCCAAGCCGCTGGACGCTGCCCTGGTGCGCGAGCTGGCCACCACGCACGAGGTGCTGGTCACGGTGGAGGAGGGCTGCGTCATGGGTGGCGCGGGCAGTGCAGTGATGGAGGCCTTGCACGACGCTGGACTCACCGTTCCCGTGCTGGCGCTGGGCCTGCCCGACGAGTTCATCGAGCATGGCGACCCAGCCAAGCTGCTCAGCCTGAACGGGCTGGACGCTGAGGGGATCGAGCGGGCCATCCTCAAGCGCTTCGGCGCCAGTTCGGGCAGCCTGAGCCTCGTCAAGTCATCGGCACGGGCCTGACTGCCAGCCGATGAACGACCGTCTCCCTGCCGGGGCCGTGCAAGGCCTGGCTGCTGCAGCGCACGCCATGCCCGATGTGCAGGGGCGCTCTGATGGGCGCCAGGTGGCCATCGCCCGCGTGGGTGTCAAGCGCCTGCGCTACCCGGTGCGCCTGAACGAGGCGGGCCATGCCCACCAAAGCGTTGCCGAGTGGACCCTCGACGTGGCGCTGTCGGCCGACCGAAAGGGCGCCCACATGTCCCGCCTGGTGGCCTGGCTGGATGACTTGCATCTGGCCGAGGTGGGTCTGTCTGCCGAAGTCTTGCCACAGCTGCTGGACGGCTTGCTTCGCAGGCTGGAGGCGCAGGCTGGTGGCCTGGAGGCGCGGTTTCCGTTCTTTGTCCGCAAGGCCGCGCCAGTCAGTCGAGTTCAAAGTTTGCTGGAAGCGCAAGGCGTCTGGCAGGCGCGTCGTGGGCTGGACGGGGTGACCCAGGTCAGCCTGCAGGTCGATGCGCCCGTGAAATCCTTGTGCCCTTGCTCGAAGGAGGTGTCGGACTACGGGGCCCACAACCAGCGCAGCATCGTCTCGATGCAGGTCGTCCTGAGGCCCCATTCAGCTATGGGCCTAAGCGAGTTGCTGCGCGTGGCTGAGCTGGCTGCGTCCAGTGAGATCTGGCCCCTGCTCAAGCGCGGTGACGAGAAGTGGGTGACCGAACGCGCCTATGACAACCCCAAGTTTGTGGAAGACCTGATCCGTGATGTGGCCGCGGCTTTGCGCGTTGATCCAAGGGTTGCGTCCTTCACCGTCGAGGTGGAGAACTTCGAGTCCATCCATGCCCATTCAGCCTGGGCTCGCGTAGAACACGGCGGATGAAGTCAGCCCCAAAGGCCCGGCCCCAGGCTTCGTCCAAGGGCGACACCTGCCGGATGGGCTGGGACGCAAACACGGCCCGCTCGTCGCACCAGGCCCCCTGCCACAGTTCGCGCACCGAAGCGCCGTCAGCACCTGCCCGCGTGGTCACGACCTCCAACCAGATTCGCGTGGTCATTGGCCGCACACTCACCCGTTCGATCGCCTCGGTCCGCGGGTCCAGCCGCAGTGAGGCTCGCTGGGGAGTGGCCCAGCCGCCCCCTAGCTCGCGGGGCTGTTCCGCGCAGCAAGACACTGCCAGGCCCTGGGCGCCCATCAGCAGGCGTCGGCCGTCGGGCAGGGCTGCGGCGGTGAAGACGTTGGCTGCCAGCCCCGTGCTGAGCAGACGGCCTGCACCCACGCGCCCCTGCCCCATGACGTAGTGCCACACGTAGCCGTCCGGGCCGATGGAAAAGGCTTCGTCCTGGCCTTGGGCATTGCTGAGCACCATG
>CAZRRW010000102.1:8329-8553 GCA_964602505.1 uncultured Burkholderiaceae bacterium | reverse complement strand
ATGCCCATGGTCGGCTCCCAATGGATGGCTGAAACAGCAAGGCCCGCCCCCATGTCATGGTGCGGCGGGCCTGGCGTGGGGCTACGGCGGTGCGGTTCAGTTGAAGCGCACGTAGTCGAAGTTCACCGGCTGGCGGTTGATGCCCATGGCAGGCGGCGCAATCCAGTTGGCAAAGCGCCCGGGCTCGACCACCCGTCCCATCAGGCTGGCCACAAAGGCGCGGT
>CAZRRW010000102.1:0-8271 GCA_964602505.1 uncultured Burkholderiaceae bacterium | reverse complement strand
GCCACATGCCCTTCCGGCGACACCTTCACACCGGCCAGAGCGCCGATGCGGCGGTTGAAGGCCTTGTGGGGCGCCTGCAGGCGGAAGGGAATGCCCGCCTTCTCCATCACCTTGTTCCAGCGGGCCACGCCAGCGATGGAGTCCTTGATGTAGTCGTCGCGCAGCACCTCGTTGAGCGCATTGAGCATGGGCACCTGCTTGTCCACCAGCTTGCCGTCGATGGCTTGCAGCACCGGGTAGGTGTCCTGCTTGAGCAGGTGGTCATCGGTTCGCTTGGCCTCCTCAAATCGACCCTTGAGGCCGGTGTTGTAGAAGGTCGCGGCATTGCTGGACTCGTCCGCACCAAACAGGTCAATGGTGACGCTGAAGTGGAAATTCAGGTAGCGCTGGATGGTGGGCAGGTCGATGACGCCTGCCTCGCGCAGTTTCTTCGGGTCATCGGTCTTGAGCTCGTTCATCACCTGGCAGGTGCGCTGAAGCACCCGCTGCACGCCAGATTCGCCCACAAACATGTGGTGCGCCTCTTCGGTGAGCATGAACTTGGTGGTGCGTGCCAGCGGCTCAAAGCTGCTTTCGGCAAGCGCACAGAGCTGGAACTTGCCGTCGCGGTCGGTGAAGTAGGTGAACATGAAGAAGCTCAGCCAGTCTGGCGTGGCTTCGTTGAAGGCCCCGAGGATGCGCGGGTTGTCCTGGTCACCGCTGCGGCGCTCCAACAGGCTTTCGGCTTCTTCACGGCCATCACGGCCAAAGTGCTTGTGCAGCAGGTAGACCATGGCCCACAGGTGGCGGCCTTCCTCCACGTTGATCTGGTAGAGGTTGCGCAGGTCGTACATGCTGGGAGCGGTCAGCCCCAGGTGCCGCTGCTGCTCCACCGAGGCAGGCTCGGTGTCGCCCTGGGTCACGATGATCCGGCGCAGGTTGGCACGGTACTCGCCGGGGACGTCCGTCCAGACGTCTTCGCCCTTGTGGTCGCCAAAGTGGATCTTGCGGCCCGCCTCGGCAGGATTCAGGAAGATGCCCCAGCGGTAGTCGCGCATCTTCACATGGCCAAACTGCGCCCAGCCTTGCGGGTCCACGCTCACGGCGGTGCGCAGGTACACCTCGGAATGGGTGGAGCCTTCGGGGCCAATCTCGTCCCACCAGTTGATGAAGTTGGGCTGCCAGCTTTCCAGCGCGCGCTGCAGCGTGCGGTCTTCGGACAGGTTGACGTTGTTGGGGATCTTTTCGCTGTAGTTGATGGCGCTCATGTCTTGCTCCAATCCGTGAAAGTTCAAACCCGGTGCCAGTCGAAGGCGGCCTTCTCGCCTTTGCCGTACACCTTCAGGGCTCCCTTGTCGCCCACTGCGTTGGGGCGCTGGAAGATCCAGTTCTGCCAGGCCGTCAGGCGGCCAAACACCCGAGTGACCATGTTCTCCGGGCCATTGAAGCGCAGGTTGGCCTCCATGCCGGTCAAGGCGTCGGGGCTCATGGCCACCCGCTCTTCGATGGCAATGCGCACCTCGTCGGCCCAGTCGATGTCATCCGGGTTGCTGGTGCACAGGCCCAGCGCGATGGCCGCATCGGCATCGAGCGGCGTCCCAGCCCTGGCCCGCACGGCGTCCAGCGCCGGGGCCTCTTCATAGAAGCGGCGCGCCAGACGGCTCTGCCCGGTGACCATCGGGAACAGGCCAAAGTTGACGTCAGCCACCGTCACCGTGGGGGGTGCGTCGCTGTCAGGCAGGGCCAGGTGATAGATGCGGTCGCAAGCGAGCGCCAGTTCCAGGAAGGTGCCGGCAAAGCAGGTGCCCTCCTCCACCAGCGCAAACAGGCTGCGGGACGACACGTCCAGCCGAGCCAGGGCGCGGCGCAGCAGGCCCGTGGTTTCGCGCACAAACCAGTGGTCCTGGTGCTTCATCAGCACCTGGTCCATCGCCAGCACGGCTGCGGCATCGCCACTGGTCTTGATGAGCCAGCAGCCGATGTCCAGCTCGTTGGTACGCATGGACAGGATGGCGTCATCCAGTTCGCGGGCCAGCACCAGGGGGTACCAGTTGGCCCCGGCTGCCTCGATGGCTGCAACATCGCTGGCCACCGGGGCCTTGGGGGCAAACACGGTCAGCGTGGCCGTGCGCTTGGCCCGGTCCACGTCCACCCGGACGGTGCTGTACACGACGGCATCAGCCTGGAGTTCGCGCTGCAGCGGCGGCAGGGCTACCCCCTTGCCTGCGGCTGCCAGACCCGGGCGCCGGCTCTGAGCACCCAGGGCAGCGGCGCGCTCGGCCACCTTGGCGGCAAAGGCAGCCGGCTTGGCAATGTCATCCACCAGACGCCAGTCCTTGGCCTTCTGGCCCCGCACGCCTTCCACGCTGGTGCAGAAGATGTCGGCCAGGTCGTGGCGCACCTTGCGCTTGTCGGTCACGCGGGTCAGTCCACCAGTGCCGGGCAACACGCCCAGAAGGGGCACCTCGGGCAGGCTCACGGCGCTGGATCGGTCGTCGATCAGCAGAATCTCGTCGCAGGCCAGCGCCACCTCATAGCCGCCACCCGCGCAGGCGCCATTGACGGCTGCCAGGAACTTCAGGCCGTCGTGGCGCGACGAGTCTTCCATGCCGTTGCGGGTTTCGTTGGTGAACTTGCAGAAGTTCACCTTCCAGGCATGACTGGACAGCCCCAGCATGAAGATGTTGGCGCCCGAGCAGAACACCTTGTCCTTCAGGCTGGTCAGCACCACGGTTTTCACCTCGGGGTGCTCGAAGCGGATGCGGTTGAGCGCGTCATTCAGCTCGATGTCCACCCCCAGGTCATAGCTGTTCAGCTTGAGCTTGTAGCCCGGGCGCAGGCCGCCGTTCTCGTCGAAGTCAGCCCCCAGGGTGGCCACCTCCCCATGGACACTGAGCTTCCAGTGCCTGTACCGGCTGGGGTGGGTCTGATAGTCGACACGTGGGGCGGCATGGGTGGAACTGCTCGCTTCGGCGTGGGCCATGGGGTGTGCTCCTTGATCTGGGTCGCCTCGTCAACATGCATCGAAGTGCATGCGGATTCGAGCGACTGACATGCATCATAGTGCACTTTTTCAGGCTGTCAAGCCCCACAGGCTCTTGCTCAATTCAATCCAAGCTGCTGTCGATCTGGCCCCGCAGGACACCGGCCGCCATGCGCCCGATTGGCCTCACTCCGGGCCAATGACCTCGAGCACCATCGCATTCAGCAAGGCCTGGGTCGACGCCTGGTCCTGTCGGCTGGTGTCCAGCCGCAGGTCAGCCTTGGAATAGAACGCCTCCCGTCCGCGCAAGATGCTGCACAGGTCTTCCATGGCCTCCGCGCTGCTGGCGCCCAGGGCGGTGCCTGCCGGGGCTGGCGCGGTACCCATGGCCTGGGGTGACATGGGCCTCAAGTCTCCCTGGGCAATCACCCGGCGCATGTGGTCCTCGGGGTCGGCCTGCAACCAGACTGTGGTGCACTTGGCCAGCAGCAGGTTGAAGCTGGCGACGTCGCTGACCAGGCCGCCAGGGGTGGCGATCACCACCCGGCTTTCCCGCTCGATCACCTGCTCGAGGGCCCGGCGCTCGTAGCGGCGGTAGCCGTTCACGCCATACAGGCCCTGGATCTCGGCCACACTGCCCCCGGCCAGGGCCTCGATGTGGCTGCTCAACTCCACAAAGGGATAGCCCAGGGCGGCCGCCAAGCCTCGCCCCAGGGTGCTCTTGCCAGCCCCACGCAAGCCAATCAAGGCCACCCGGTGGCTGCGGGGCGGCGTCTGCCCCACCGGCTCCCCCGCTTGGCCATCGCCGTCGGGGCTCAGGGCCGCAGCAGCCGCCACGCGGGCACGCTGCAGGCTGGCCTCGTCGCGCGACATCCCCCCCGGCGCCAGCAACTCGCGGATCAGCAGCCATTCCGGTGAGGAGGTGCTCACATCGCCCAACAGTTCAGCGGGCGAACACTGCAGGGCCTGCGCCACCTGGCTGAGCACCAGCACAGACGGGTTGCCAATCCCGTACTCCAGGTTGGCCAGATGCCGCTCGCTCACACCCGCCGCCTTGGCCAAGGCCTTGCGGGGCAGGCCTCGCCGGGCGCGCAGGGCCTTCACCCGCTCAGCCAGCAGCGTCAACAGCGGGTCTCTAACCGCAGTGTCCATGCCATCGCCCTCCAAGCCGCCCCCAACGGGGCTTGAGGGGTGGGATGATGGGGGAGCATGCAATATAGTGCTTGACATGGATCAAATCCAGTTCTAGAAACCGGGCCAGCACAATAATGCAAGGGCGCGGCCCCCACAAGCCAAGCCCCGAAGGAGACCGCCACGATGTCACGCCAAACCAGCCCTGCCCACGCATCGTCCGCCTCGCCCCTGCCCGAGCGGTTCAACCTGGCTGCCCATCTGCTGGGCGTCAACGCCGGGCGGTCTGGCAAGCTGGCGTTTGTCGACGATGCCAGCAGCCTGACGTTTGGCCAGCTGGCCCAGCGCGTGGCCGCCTTCGCGGCCGCCTTGGCTGGGGCCGGTGTGCGCCGTGAGGAGCGGGTGTTGCTGCTGATGCAGGACTGCACCGACTGGCCGGTGGCGTTTCTGGGCGCCTTGTACGCGGGCGCGGTGCCTGTGGCGGTGAATACCCTGCTCACAGTGGGCGACTACGCGTACATGCTGCGCCACAGCCGGGCTCAGGCGGTTTTTGCATCGGGCGCGTTGTGGCCCGCGGTCCAGGAAGCCATCGAAGCGAACCGCCAGACTGGCGACAACGAGGTGCGTGCCATCGTGCTGTCGCGCCCGCCGGCCAAGGTGGCGGGCACGCTGGACTTCGACACCTTCCTCCACAGTGCGCCTGCGGCAGAGGGCCCGGCCCCCACCGCCCCGCACGACCCCGCCTTCTGGCTTTACTCCTCCGGCTCCACAGGGCGGCCCAAGGGCACCGTTCACACCCATGCCAACGCCTACTGGACTTGCGAGCTGTACGGCAAGGGCGTTCTGGGCCTGCGCGAGGACGACGTGTGCTTCTCGGCGGCCAAGCTGTTCTTCGCCTATGGCCTGGGCAATGCCCTCACCTTCCCCCTGAGCGTGGGCGCCACCACGCTGCTGATGGCCGAGCGCCCCACGCCCGACGCCGTGTTCAGGCGCTGGACAGGGGGCGTGAGCGGCATCAAGCCCACGGTGTTCTTTGGCGCGCCCACAGGCTACGCCGGCATGCTGGCCTCACCCGGCCTGCCCGCCAGGGCCGATGTGGCCTTGCGCATGTGCTCCTCGGCGGGCGAGGCCCTGCCTGCGGACATTGGCCAGCGCTTCACCGCCCAGTTTGGCGTGGACATCATCGACGGCATCGGCTCCACCGAAATGCTGCACATCTTCCTGTCCAACCAGCCGGGCCGGGTGAAGTACGGCACCACCGGCTGGCCTGTACCCGGCTACGAGATCGACCTGCGAGGCGATGACGGTCAACCGGTGCCCGATGGTGAACCGGGCGACCTGTACATCAATGGGCCCAGCGCGGCCCTCATGTACTGGGGCAACCGCGACAAGTCGCGCGAGACCTTCCAGGGCGCCTGGACCAAGAGCGGCGACAAGTACATCCGCAACCCCGACGGCAGCTACACCTACAGCGGGCGCAGCGACGACATGCTGAAGGTCAGCGGCATCTACGTGAGCCCCTTCGAGGTAGAGGCCACGCTGGTGCAGCACCCGGCCGTGCTTGAGGCGGCCGTGATTGGCGTGAACGACGAGCAAGGCCTGACCAAGACCAAGGCCTTCGTGGTGCTCAAGCCTGGCGCCGACGCCTCGAGTGCGGACGAGGCCGCCCTCAAGGCTTTTGTGAAGGACCGCCTTGCCCCCTACAAGTACCCGCGCCTCATCGAATTCGTGACCGAACTGCCCAAGACCGCTACCGGCAAGATCCAGCGCTTCAAGCTTAGGGAACGCGAACACGCGTCGGCACTCCAAACGCCCTAACTCCCGTGTTGCAGGCGCCCAGGCTGCGGCTCTGGCGCACCGGCAGCACACCCAGCCCATGTCATCCACCCAGCCACCCGCCAGCACATTGGCCAGCACATCCGCCCCGCCCGCGCTGTGTGTCTACTACGACGGGGCCTGCCCGGTATGCGCCCGGGAAATCGCGCTGTACAAGGGCCTGCCCGGCGGCCACACCATCGATTGGGTGGACATCCATCAGGCCCAGGGGGGAGCGCTGGGGCCTGGGCTCGACACCCAGTCGGCGCTCGCCCGCCTGCACGCCCGCACCCCAGACGGCCAGCTCATCAGCGGCGCAGCGGCCTTTGTGGCCCTGTGGCAGCAGCTGCCCGCGCTGGCATGGGCTGCGCGGCTGGCCCGCCTGCCGGGTGTCACCCCGGCGCTGGAGCTTGGCTATCGCGGCTTCCTGTGGGTACGCCCACTTTGGGTGGCCCAGCCGGCCCGGTGGCCCATCCACCTGACCCGCGAGCTGCGCAGCGACCACGCGGGGGAAACGGGTGCCGTGTTCATCTATCGGGGTGTGCTGGCCATGACACGCGACACTCCCGCCAATGCCGAGTTGCGGGCCTTTACCCAAGCGCACCTGGCCACCGAGCAGGAACACCTGCGTCTGGTTGAACAGATGCTGCCCGGCGCGCAGCGCAGCTGGCTGCTGCCGCTGTGGCGGCTGGCAGGCTTCCTCACTGGCGCCCTGCCCGCGCTGTTTGGCGCACGCGCTGTGTACGCCACGATCCAGGCGGTGGAGACCTTTGTGGATCGCCACTACCTTCAGCAGATCGACTGGATCGACGCCTTGCCCGATGCCGAACGCACGGCCGCGATCGACGGACTCCGTGCGCTGCTGGCGCGTTGCCGCGATGACGAGATACACCACCGCGACGACGCAGCCGCCCGCCTGGACGCCCCACCCCGGGGCCTGCTGCGCCTGTGGACCACGCTGGTGGGCTTTGGCTCCGCCCAGGCAGTGACCCTCTGCCGCCGGGTGTGACCCTGGCGGTGCGCCCGGGCCCACCCGGAGCCAACTGCCGCACACGGGTGACACCCGTTCGTCACCCACCCCTGTTACTGTGCCGCCATGAACCGCGACGATGACCTGCTGCTCGACGGGCTGCCCCCCCTGGCCCAGGCCACGGCCACCACCCTTGAGGGCCAAGCCCGCGAGGAGGAGGTGGCCCAGGAGACGCCCATCGCCATCGTGGTCAATGGCATCTCGCACGCCGTGATGATGGCCACACCGCAAGACCTGGAAGACTTTGCCCTGGGCTTTGGCTTGAGTGAAGGCCTGCTCAAAAGCCCCGCTGAACTGCTGGACGTGGAGCTGGAAGTGGCGCATGACGATGGCCCACATGTGGGCCTGGGCCACTTTGGCATCAGCCTGCAAATGCGCGTGACCTTGGCCTGCGAGGTGCGTTTCAAGGCGCGCCGGCGCACCCTGGCCGGGCGCACCGGGTGCGGACTGTGTGGCATTGAAAGCCTGGCCGACATGCGCCGGGCCATTGCCCCGGTGGCGCCGCCCCTGCTGGCACCCACCGCCAGCGCGGCGCTGTCACGGGCAATGCGGGAGCTGGCAATGGCGCAGATCCTCAACGCCCAGTGCGGGGGCCTTCACGCCGCGGCGGTGCTGGACGCGCAGGGCCGGGTGCTCCTGGCACGGGAAGACGTGGGCCGCCACAACGCGCTCGACAAGCTGATCGGTGCCGTGGCCACCCACAACGCCCGCGCACAGGCCAACGCAGACGACGACGGCACCATCCGCCCCGAAGCCTGCTTTGTCGCAGTGAGCAGCCGCGCCAGCTATGAAACGGTGCAGAAGACAGCCAGCGCGGGCTTCGGCCTGCTGGCCAGCGCATCGGCCCCCACCGCCCTGGCCATCAGCACCGCGCAGGCCTGCGGCCTGGCGCTGTACGGCTTTGTGCGTGAAGGGCGGGCCACGCGCTACGCCTGACCGAGCCGCAGCCAGTATTCATGCACCTTGCAGGCCCAAAAGGGCCTGCAGCCCAATGAACACGGGCGGGTGCCGGTTTGGCTTTTCTACTCACATAGGGCCTTGATGTCGGCCGGCACCTCAATCGCCTTGATGCGCTCCGGGTCGCTGGGATCCTTGATGCAGAAGGCCCGCACCTCGGTGCCCTCGCACAGCACCGTGTCGCCACGCTTGATGACGTGGCGGTGGCGAAAGGTCTTGCGCTGCCATTCCTCCACACAGGTGTGCACCTCGATGGTTTCGCCATAGGTGGCGGGGCGCAGGAACTTGGTGTGAATCTCCAGCAGCGGCGTGCCGATGATGCCGCGGGTCTTGACCAGCTCGCGCCAGGGCGGCACGCCGCAGGCCATGAAGAAGG
>CAZRRW010000101.1:1992-8560 GCA_964602505.1 uncultured Burkholderiaceae bacterium | reverse complement strand
AGCAGGGGCACACCCACATGCAGGGTGCGGAGATGGCGCCGCCACTGCCAGACGGCCCAGGCGGCCAGCGGCCAGACAGGCCATGCAAACCAGGCCAGCAGCGAGGGCAGCTCGGCCAGCCTTGCGGGGGAGACGCCAAAGGAGGCCCAGGCTGCCCCACCGGGCAGCGCCCAGCGCAGGCCTGCTGCCAGGCTGAAACTGATGGCCAGAATGGCCAGGTTGAGGCGCCGCGCCGGCCGGTTGGGCAGAGGCCAGCGAGCCGAGCATCACCCAGGCGGGGCCAGAGAACGCCAGCACCCAGGGTGCTGCTGCCAAGACCACTGCCGCGCGGCGCGGGCGCCGCGTGGCCACTGACGCCCCATACAGCAGGGCGCAGGCACCGAGCAGCTGCACAGGCGCTGCGGTGGCTTCATGCCCAAGCAGGATCAGACCCAGCGTGGCCATGAAGGCCAGCACCGCACCGTCGGCCAGGGTGCGCGCATAGTCCACCGGGTTGGCCTGTCCGCCAAACGCGAAGGGCACCGGCTGGGCATCCGGGGTTCTCGCCAGCTCGTAGGCGGCGTACCACACCAACATCAGGCACAGGGCCAGCGCGATCACGAAGGGAACCCGGCTGGCAAGCTCCGGGCCGATCCACGGGCCGAGGACCCCGATGGCGCCTGCGCCCAGCCAATGGGGCAGCATGTAGGGCACAGGCGTCAGGCTTGCGAACGATTGGGCCCACAGGCCTAATTGTCCCTGTGCCATGCCCCACATGAAGCCGAACGCGGCGATCTCGTCACCCTTGGCGGGGTCTCGCCCCAGCCAGCCGGGCAACACATACGCCCCGCACAGCATCACCATGGCCCAGCGGCCCAAGGGCTTCACCGCTTTCTGGGCGACGATGGCTGGGTTGGGGGCGGTGGTGCGACGGGTCACGCGGTTAACCGGGGCTCAAACGCACCGGCCTGACCTTGCAGGCGGTGGTTGGGTGCGCTGGACAGACGAAAAAAAGGCAGCTTCAAAGCTGCCTTTCCCGTTGCCCCTGGCAGCTGGTGCGGCCATGGCAACTTGCCCAAGGGGGCTGGACACTGCGGGCCTCAGGCCGCCGCAGCTGCCTTCTTGTCGGCCGCCTTGGTGCTGGTGCGGGCAAACTTCTGGCGGAACTTCTCCACGCGGCCGCCCATGGTGTCCACGCTCTTCTGCGTGCCGGTGTAGAAGGGGTGGGACTCGGAGGTCGTCTCCAGCTTGAACAGCGGCAGTTCACGGCCGTCGTCCATCTTCACCGTTTCACGGGTTTGCACGCACGAGCGCGTGACGAACTTGAAGCCGTTGGAAAGGTCCACGAAGCAGACTTCGCGGTAGTCGGGGTGAATGCCTTCGCGCATGAGAGTGTCCTTGTGGGCCTGTGCCCCAGTTGCAGCGGCAGCCGCGCCAGCCAATCCGGGCGGACTTTCCGCAAAACCAGGGATTGTCGCACAAGCTCGACAGCGCGGCTTTGCTGGAAGAATGCGGGCATGTCTGACGTTCCTGCTGCACCGTCCTCCCCTCGCACCAGCCTGGCGGACTGGCTGGCCCATGCCGAGGCCCTCCACACCAGGCCCATTGACATGGGTCTGGACCGTGTGCGAGCCGTTGCCGAGCGGCTGGGTCTGCACTTCGCATGCCCGGTGGTGGTAGTGGCAGGCACCAATGGCAAGGGGTCGACCTGCGCCATGCTGGAGTCGGTGTTCCATCAGGCGGGCTACCGGGTGGGCTTGTACACCTCGCCCCATCTGGTGCACTTTGAGGAGCGTTGCCGACTGGCCTCTCAGCCAGTCGCGTCCAGCGACCTGCTGCCCCATTTCGAGGCGGTCGAGGCAGCGCGGCAGGGCACCAGCCTGACCTACTTTGAGTTCACCACCCTGGCGATCCTGCGTTGCCTGAGTCAGGCGCGGCTTGACGTGGCGGTGCTGGAGATTGGCCTGGGCGGCAGGCTGGATGCGGTGAATATCGTCGACAGCGACTGCGCCGTCATCACCAGCATCGACCTGGACCACATGGAGTACCTGGGTCCCGACCGGGAGGCGATCGGCCGCGAGAAGGCGGGGGTGATGCGCACCGGACGGCCCGTGATCGTGAGCGATCCGCTGCCACCCGCATCAGTGCTGGACCACGCCGCCCAGGTGGGTGCCGACCTGTGGCTGTTTGGCCGCGACTTCAACTACTCGGGCGACAAGCAGCAGTGGGCCTGGGGGGGGCGCTCTCAGCGACGCAGTGGCCTGGCCTACCCGGCGCTTCGTGGTGCCAACCAGCTGCTGAACGCTTCAGGCGTGCTGGCGGTGCTGGAGGCCTTGCGTGACCAGCTGCCAACCAGTGCGCGGGATGTCCGCGTGGGCCTGAGTCTCGTGGAGTTGCCAGGACGGTTCCAGATCGTGCCGGGTCAGCCCACCTTGGTGCTGGACGTCGCGCACAACCCACACTCGGTTGCGGCGCTGGCTGCGAACCTGGATGCCATGGGCTTCTTTCCCCGCACCCATGCAGTGTTTGGAGCCATGGCCGACAAGGACATTCCAAACATGCTGACCAGAATGGTGCCCTTGGTGGACGCCTGGTACCTGAGCGACCTCCCGACGGGCAGGGCGGCTTCTTCCCACGTGCTTGCGCAACGGATCACCCCAATGCTGCAGGGGCGTCCGCCTGGTCTGGGGGCCGCATCGGTGCACACCGCCGCCAGTCCGGCTCTCGCGCTGCAAACGGCGGTCGCACAGGCCGATGCCGCCGATAGAATCGTGGTGTTCGGGTCGTTCTACACAGTGGGAGGTGTGTTGCTGGAGGGTGTGCCGCGCCTGTCCGGCAAGCATCTCGCCTCGTGACCGTCGGGCCTGAAGCCCGACCAGAGCCTTCCGCCAACGTCCGCATCGAAAGCATCGCCAGTGGGTTTTTTCTCCAAGCGCCCCGCAGCAGAGCCCCCAGGCCAAGCCAGCGCCGCTGCTGACACGGTGGCGCAGGTGAGACGGCGGGCCAAGCACCGTCTGATTGGTGCGGTGGCCCTGGTGGCCGTGGCGGTGGTGGTGTTCCCCCTGCTGTTCGAGAGCAAGCCAAGGCCACTGCCGGTGGATCTGCCGATCGAGATTCCGCGCAAGGAGGGCGCGGCCCCCCTGACCCTGCCTCCCCCTCGGGTGGCGGAGCCCGCCGTCGTGGCCCCGCCTGAGGTCAAGCCGGACTCCAAGGTCGAGCCGAAGACCGAGGCGAAGCCGGAAGATGTCAAAGCCGAGACGCGCACCGAGGTCAAGGTGGAGGCGAAGGGCTCTGCCAAGGATGAACCGAAGGCGGAGGTCAAGCCGCCCCCCAAGGCAGACGTCAAGGCCGACGATGCAGCGCGTGCCAAGGCCCTGCTCGAGGGCAAGACCCCGGTGCCGACGCCGCCCCAGGCGGCGCCTGGCAAAGAGGAGCCTGCGGAGCGCTTTGTGGTGCAGGCTGGTGCGTACACCGACGCTGCCAAGGTGCGTGAAGTCCGGCAGAAGCTTGAAAAGGCGGGGTTCAAGACCTTCACCCAGGTGGTGAAATCTGCGGAGGGCGAACGCACGCGGGTGCGCATCGGGCCATTCCCGACGCGGGCTGAGGCTGACAAGGCCGCTGCGAAGCTGAAGGATCTGGGCGTGGACGCAGGCGTCTTGAAGCTGTGACGGTTCGGGGGCCTCAGCAATGAACCTGGTGGACGTGTTCCTGCTCAGTGTGCTCGCGGTGTCGGTGGTGATCGGCATGTTCCGCGGGCTTGTCTATGAGGTGCTGGCGACCTTTGGATGGATTGCCAGTTTCTGGCTGGCCCAGCGCCATGCCCTGGCGGCTGGTGACTGGCTGCCGCTTGAGGGCGCTTCCGATCCAGTGCGCGTTGCGGCAGGCTTCGTGACGTTGCTGGTCGGTTGTGTGCTGATGTTTGGGCTCTTGGCGGTGGTGGGCAAGAAGCTGATGCAGGCGCTTGGCCTCAGCCCGGTGGATCGCACCCTGGGTGCAGGCTTCGGCCTGGCTCGTGGGTTGGTGGCGCTGCTGGCGGTGACGGTGGTGGCGGGGCTCACGCCGCTGGGCCAGCACGCGAGCTGGCAGGCCAGCCAGGGTGCAGGCCTGCTGCGCGGGGCCTTGGCGGGGCTCAAGCCGCTGTTGCCACAACCTGTGGCGGGGTATCTGTAATGTGCGGCATCGTGGGCGTGGTGGCCGCCCGTCAGGATCCGGTCAACCAGACGCTCTACGACGCGCTGCTGCTGCTGCAGCATCGGGGGCAGGATGCGGCGGGCATGGTGACAGGCTTGAACAGCAAGTTCTTCATGCACAAGGCCAAGGGCATGGTGCGTGATGTTTTCCGCACCCGGAACATGCGGGCTTTGCCCGGGCATTACGGCATTGGACAGGTGCGATACCCCACTGCGGGCAACGCGCACAGCGAGGAGGAAAGTCAGCCCTTCTACGTGAACGCGCCCTTTGGTCTGGTTCTGGCCCACAACGGCAATCTCACGAACGTGCCGCAGATCAAGCAGCAGCTATTCAGCTTGGATCATCGCCACATCAACACGGCCAGCGACACCGAGGCGCTGATCAATGTGTTCGCGAACGAACTCGAGGTGTCGACCCGAGGCGTTCCCCTGCGTCCGGCGGATGTGTTCACCGCAGTGCGCGGTACCCATCGTCGGCTGAGGGGGTCTTACGCCATCGTGGCGATGATTGCGGGTTACGGCTTGGTTGCGTTTCGCGATCCGTATGGCATTCGCCCGCTGTGTTTCGGCATCAACGAATCGGGTGATGTCATGGTCGCCAGCGAGTCGGTGGCCCTGGAGGGCACCGGCCACCGACTCATACGCGACGTTCAGCCTGGAGAGGCCTTGTTCATCGAGCTGGACGGTCAGATCCACGCCGAACAGTGTGCCGATTTGACTGGCGCGACGCCCAGCCTGAACCCCTGCGCGTTCGAGTTTGTTTATCTGGCCAGGCCTGATTCGACGATTGACGGCATCTCGGTTTACGCGGCCCGGCTGCACATGGGCGAGTCCCTGGCGCAGCGGGTGATCTCGGTGATCCCGCCGCCGTTGATTGATGTGGTCATCCCGATTCCAGAGTCCAGCCGACCGAGCGCCATGCAGCTGGCCCAGCGGATTGGCAAGCCGTACCGGGAAGGGTTTGTGAAGAACCGGTATGTGGGCCGCACGTTCATCATGCCTGGCCAGGGTGCCCGCAAGAAATCGGTGCGCCAGAAGCTCAACGCCATCACCCAGGAGTTCAAAGGCCGCAATGTGCTGCTGGTCGACGACTCGATTGTGCGTGGGACCACCAGCCGGGAAATTGTCCAGATGGCACGTGAGGCGGGTGCACTGAAGGTCTACCTGGCTTCGGCGGCACCTCCGGTGCGCTTCCCGAACGTGTATGGCATTGACATGCCCACCCACCGGGAACTGATCGCGGCGGGGCGAAGTCTGGAGGAGATCCGCGAGTACATCGGCTGTGACGAGCTGGTCTACCAGGATGTAGAGGCCATGAGGCGGGCCATCTCGGCGGCACGCACGGCGCTGCCTGCCGCGGGTGGTCTGCCTGCAATGCCGCTCGCGGGGTTCGAGGCTTCGTGCTTCGACGGCCGCTACGTCACTGGCGACATTGACGACA
Organism: uncultured Burkholderiaceae bacterium; assembly: GCA_964602505.1. Classification (GTDB taxonomy): domain Bacteria; phylum Pseudomonadota; class Gammaproteobacteria; order Burkholderiales; family Burkholderiaceae_C; genus CAZRRW01. The sequence continues at coordinate 2,950 of CAZRRW010000101.1, read as the reverse complement.
AGACGTTCGCCGCACTGGCACTCGATCGTCCCACGGCGGCGGCTGAGGATGAGGCGCCGGAACAGACCCGGCTGGCCCTGCAAGGAGGCGATGATGTCTGACGCGTTGCGGCCAGATCGGCCCGCGATGTCGGGCCTGCACCGCGACACCCTGGCTGTGCGCACAGCGGTGGAGCGCAGCCAATGGGGCGAGAACTCCGAGGCGCTGTACCTGACCAGCGGCTATGTGCAACCCTCGGCCGAGGCCTCGGCACGCCGATTCGCCGGAGATGAAGAGGGGTTCACGTATGGCCGCTACGGCAACCCCACCGTCGCCAGCTTCGAGCAGCGGCTGGCGGCGATGGAGGGCACCGAGGCCGCGGTGGCCACTGCCACCGGCATGTCCGCCATTCTGATGATGTGTCTGGCGCTGCTGAAGGCGGGCGACCATGTGCTGTGCTCCCGCTCAATGTTCGGCTCCACCATCAAGCTCATCGGTGGCGACCTGGCCAAGTTTGGCGTGGAATCGAGCTTCGTGGCGCAGTCAGACCTTGATGAGTGGCGTGCGGCCGTGCGGCCCAACACCCGGCTGCTGTTTGCCGAGACACCCACCAATCCGCTGACCGAGGTGTGCGACATCGCGGCTCTGGCCCAGATTGCCCGCGATGCGGGTGCCTTGCTGGCAGTCGACAACTGCTTTGCCTCGCCTGCGCTGCAGCAGCCTGCACGACTGGGCGCAGACATCGTGATGCACTCGGGCACCAAGTACCTCGACGGGCAGGGCCGGGTGATGGCCGGTGCGTTATGCGCGTCCGCCCAGCTGGTGAATGAGCGATTCATTCCCTTGCTGCGCAGTGCGGGCATGACCTTGTCGCCCTTCAACGCCTGGGTGGTGTTGAAGGGGCTGGAGACGCTCGACATCCGCATGCGGGCCCAGTCGGCGGCTGCCTTGTCCCTGGCGCAATGGCTAGAGGCGCAAC
>CAZRRW010000101.1:0-1982 GCA_964602505.1 uncultured Burkholderiaceae bacterium | reverse complement strand
GGGCGGGTGTTATACCCTGGGCTGGAGAGTCATCCGCAGCACGCCTTGGCCATGGCGCAGCAATCGGGCTGCGGTGGGGCGGTGCTGTCGTTTGAGCTCAAGTCAAATTCACCCGAAGATGGCCGTTCGCGCGCTTTCCACGTGCTGGACGCCTTGAAGGTGCTGTCGCTGTCTACCAACCTTGGCGACACCAAGACCCTGTGCGCCCATCCCGCCAGTACGTCGCACGGACGTCTGAACGAGGCCCAGCGGGCAGCGGCTGGCATAGGCCAGGGGCTCATCCGCGTTGCGGTGGGCCTGGAGCATCAGGACGACATCCGCGCTGATCTGTTGCGCGGCCTCAACAGCCTTCTTTCGCTTTCATGACCGTTCGAACCCGCTTTGCCCCGTCGCCGACGGGCTTTGTCCATTTGGGGAACATCCGTTCCGCCCTGTATCCCTGGGCCTTTGCCCGCGCCAACGGGGGGCAGTTCATTCTTCGCATCGAGGACACCGACGTCGAGCGATCCTCGCAGGAGGCGGTCGACGTGATCCTCGAGGGCATGAAGTGGCTCGGCCTCGACCACGATGAAGGCCCTTTCTTTCAGATGCAGCGCATGCCGCGCTATGGCGAGGTGCTGGCCCGGCTACGCGAAGAGGGCCATGTGTACCCCTGTTACATGAGCCCGTCCGAACTGGACGCCCTGCGCGAGCGCCAGATGAGCGCCCGGCAGAAGCCCCGCTACGACGGCACCTGGCGGCCGGAGGAGGGCAAGGTGCTGCCCGCACCGCCCGCAGGTGTGGCACCGGTCTGGCGTTTTCGCAACCCATTGGACGGCTTGGTGGCCTGGGACGATAAGGTCAAGGGCCACATCGAGATTGCCAACGCTGAGTTGGATGACCTGGTGATCGCGCGTGCAGATGGCACGCCCACCTACAACTTCTGCGTGGTCGTCGACGACATCGACATGCGCATCACCCACGTGATCCGTGGCGATGATCACGTCAACAACACACCACGGCAGATCAACATCTTTCGCGCCCTCGGTGTGGAGCCACCGGTATATGCCCACCTGCCGACCGTTCTCAGCGAGAGCGGCGAGAAGATGAGCAAGCGACATGGCGCCAAGCCGGTGACGCAGTACCGCGAGGAGGGCTTTCTGGCCGACGGCGTGGTGAACTATCTGGCCCGCCTGGGCTGGAGCCATGGCGATGACGAAGTATTCTCGCGCGAGCAGTTCATCCAGTGGTTCAACCTGGATCACCTGGGTACCAGCGCCGCGCAGTTTGACGAGGCCAAACTGCGCTGGGTCAACGCGCAGCACATGAAGCGCACCCAGGTTGCACACTTGGCGGGCCTGGTGGCAGAGCAGCTGAACAAGCGGGGTGTGGGTGCACGGCCTGACTTCCGCCTGGAACAGGCATGCGCCCTGTTCGTGGACCGTTGCAGCACGATACTCGAGCTGGCCGATTGGTGTGCCATGCTCTACCAGACGCCTCAGCCCAGCGCAGAAGACGCAGCCCTCATCACGCCCGAGTCCGTGGCCGCCATCCAAGGCCTGCTGTCCCGCCTTCAGGCCATCCCCGATGAGGCCTGGGCGAAGGACGCTCTGGCGGCCGCCATCAAAGCGACACTCACTGATACCGGAATGAAGATGCCAGCGCTGGCTGTACCGGTACGAGTGGCGGTGTGCGGGCGCAGCCAGACCCCATCGGTTGACGCTGTCCTTGTCGTGCTAGGGCGCGAGACCACTCTGGCCAGGCTTCGTCAGGCCGTAGTTGGGCAGGCCTCCTAAGGAAGGTCTGCACAACCGCTGATCTGAGCAGTTATGCGGTGTGATTTGTTGGCGCAATTTCGCACTGCGGGATTTCGGGCTCGATTTGATCAGTTTGAGGTGTTTTTGGCTCGGATAGTGGGCCTTGCCCGAGCCATCAGGCCCATTTCGGGCGCACTCATGCCTTGGCTCCTATCAACTGCCTGCGCACCATCCACAGGTTGGATA
>CAZRRW010000100.1:0-8832 GCA_964602505.1 uncultured Burkholderiaceae bacterium | reverse complement strand
CACAAAGACGGAAGGCTCGGATTGCGCTGCTTGACAGCCTGCAAGATGGTGGCTGCGTCGCTCGACAGCGTCTGAGCCGCTAGCCAAGACGGGCTGGCCCATGCGGCCAACGCGGCCAGCACCGGCAAGGCCAAACGGGCCCTCACGGCCCGATGGATTGAACGAAACATGCCACGCCCTAGCGGACTTTGGCGCACTCGCCACGCAGGGCGCCAGCCACCTCTTGCCCGGTGGCCATGGGGTTAGCACCCTTGAGCTTGCGCTCTTGCATGAGCTTCATGATGGAGTCAGACACCGCTTTGCGCATGGCGGGCTCGCCAGACTGGCACAGCGCCTTCATGTCGGGGTTGGCTGCCTTGACGTCGGCCAACACTGCGGCACCGTCCTCCGACAAGGTTTGAGCCAGCGCGCCCAAAGCGCATAGCGCCCACACGGAACCCACCAGCAATGAATTGAAACGAATCATGAAGTCACCTGGAAATTGGGTTGAAACTGCAGCAACACGGCTGGGAAATGTAGCATGAACAAACTGGCCGCCCATCCGTTCAGTGACGTGCGCGTCAGCGCCCGCCGCCCTCCAGCAGGTGGGCGGCCTTGGCATCCACCCCCAACAGGGCCACCAAGCTGGGCAGCGCGGCCGCCAGGTCGGCCTTCAAGCCGAACGGGGGGTTGAAGAGGAACAGCCCGCTGGCCTTGAGCTTCATGCCGGGCGCGCCTTCGCCGCGCTGGGCGTTCATTTGCTCGGCGGGGCCGTCGGCCCCAATGCGAAGCCTGGCGTGCAGCCAGCCCACCTTGGCGCCTTTGCCGGCCGTGTTGTGCTGCCTGGCCAGGCGCGTCAGGCCCTCGGGCAGGGAGCGGCTTTCCAGCCGCGGCAGGTCGGGGTACCACACGCACACCACAGCCGTGGGCATGCGGCGCAGGATTTCGCCGCAACTGGCCACCACGCGGGCGTAGTCGCGCTTGTCTTCGTAGCTGGGGTCCATCAGCACCAGGGCGCGCTTGGTCGGCGGCGGGATGAAGCGCTTGAAGCCCTCGAAGCCGCTTTCGCCCAGCACCTCCACCTGGCTGTGCGCGCCGCTCTGCCGCATGTGGCTGATGAGGGCGGGCAGGTCAGCGGGGTGCAGCTCGAACAGGCGCAGGCGGTCTTGCGGCCGCAGGGCCTGCGCCATCAGCCAGGGCGAGCCCGGGTAGGTGTGCAGGGCCTCGCCTTGGCGCTTTTTGGGGTTCAGCTGGGCCAGCGCCTCGCGGTAGGCCGCCAGCAAGGTTGGCAAATGCTTGGGGTCGGCATGCCACAGCGGGGCCAGGCCACTGGCGGCCTCGGCTTCGGTGAAGGCATTGGCCTCCAGCCGGTACAGGCCGGCCCCGGCGTGGGTGTCCACCAGCATGAGGCCGGGCTCCTTGACCTGCAGGCGGTGCAGCAGGCCCAGCAAGGTGGCGTGCTTCAGCACATCGGCATGGTTGCCGGCATGAAAGGCGTGGCGGTACGAAAACATGCCGGATTGTCAGGGGCCGGTGGCTGACGCACTGGCCTGTGCCTCAATGCCGGGAGCAGCCGCCCCGCACAGCTGCATCACCTGTGCCCAGGGCTCGGTGCGCCAGGCCAGGTTCATGTGGCCGCTGGCGGGCAATAGGCGGTTGCTGGCTCCAGGCAGCGTCGCGGTGGCTGCGGGTGTCGCGATCTGGTCTGCGTCGCTGTAGTAGCAGGTGAAGCAGTGCGCCAGAGGCGCGATGGCCTGGCCGTTGGCGGCCAGCCAGGGGCTGCCCCGGCGCATCTGCCGCGCATTGGCCAGGGGCAGCCGATGCGCCCATTCGGCCAGGGCCGTGCCATGGTGGGGCGTGCCCAGGGTGATGACGTGGGCTACCGGGGCATGCTGCGCAGCCTCGGCCGCACCCGGATACTGGCACAGCCAGGCGCGCACGGCCAGGCCACCCATGCTGTGGCACAGCAGCACCGGGGGGCGGCCAGTGGCCGCCACCATCTGGCGCACAGCGGCGTCAATGAGGGGCGGGTAGTCGTCAATGCGGCCAAAGGTGGGCCGCAGGTTGACTGCGACGTAGGGCACCCCAGCCGCCTTCAGGCGCGGCATCCACTGGTTCCAGAACCCGCGGTTGCAGAAGAAGCCATGCACCAGCACCACGCCGCACCGCCCCCAGGCCGAGCCGTCGGCGGGCAGGTGGTCGGGGTGGGCGTTCATGCGAAACGGGTGCCACCAGAGCATGCACACCGCCATGCGCCGCGCCTCGCGCCAGAGGGCGGCCCAGCGATCGGGCCCGCGCACCTTGGGCGTGGGGTCTAGCGCGTTGGCCGTGCGTTGCAGCCGGAATGCCAGCGCCACGGTGGCGGTGCTGAACCCCATGGCAAAGGCCATGCCGCCAGCGGCCAGCAAGAGCAATGGACGCGGCCACCCCAGCCACTGGGCCAGCCACGCGGTCAGGGCGGCCCCAAGGCCGAGCAGCGCAAGAACGATGGCCGCGCGCCACCAGATGATCGTCATGCAGCGAGGGTAGCAGCCGCGTAGGGCGGTGCAACGGCTCTCAGGCCAGGGGCACGTGCTTGCCGGTGAGCCTTTTGGCCAAGCCCTGCGCCAGCTTGTTGGCAATGCCGTAGATGGACAGCTGCGGGTTGGCGCCGATGCTGGTGGGGAAGACGGAGCCGTCGTGCACGCTCAGGTTGCCCACCTGCCAGTGCACGCCGTCGGGCTGTACCACGCCGCGCGGCGCGTCAGCCGCCATGCCACAGCCGCCCATGACGTGCGCACTGACCACCTTGGTGAGCAGGGGCTTCATGTCGAAGGCCTCGATGGCGGCCTTGGCCTCGGCCCAGGAAGTGAACGGTTTCGCTTGTTCGTGAATCGGGTTGACCTGCTGCGCCCCAGCGGCGAACTGGATCTCAGCCATGGCCAGCAGGGCGCGGCGGGCACCGTGCATCACAAAGTCGTTCAAGGGGTAGTCCAGCACCGGGCTGCCGTCGGCCCGCAAGGCGACACGGCCGCCCGGGCTGTCGGGGTGGAAGCCGTCGCGCAGCAAGGCCAGCAGCACATGGGTGTTGGGCATGCTGCGCAGCAGGGCGGCCTGCTCGTGCCCCATGCCACTGGCGGTCGACGCGAAGATGACCGGGTGAATGGGCGGCGCCTCCAGCTTGAAGCCAATGGGCCCGTCGATGGGTTGGGTGTCCAGAAAGTGGTCGGTGTAGATGGTCTGAGGCGCGCCATACCAGCCGGCCACCCGCTGGCTGAAGGTGCCCGCGCTCATCACCACGGGGTGCAGGAAGGTGCGGCGGCCCAGCAGGCCGTGAGGGTCGGGCGCGGCGCTGCGCAGCAGCAAAGCGGGCGAGTTGATGGCCCCGGCCCCGACCACAAAGTGCCTGGCAGTGACGCGGGTCTCGGCCCCGCTAGGCACGCCATTGGGCGCGACCTGACGGCAGACCAGGGTGGCGGCACGGGTGGCGCCGCCGCTGCCAGCCCACTCGAAGCGCTCGGCGCGGGTCTCGACCATCAGCGTGGCCCCGGCGTCGAGCGCGGCGGGCACGGTGGTGACCAGCATCGACTGCTTCGCGTTGGTGGGGCAACCCATGCCACAGGAGCCCAGATTCCAGCAACCTTTGACGTTACGCAGGATGGCCGCAGCCGGAATGCCCAGCTTGGCTGCGCCGCGGCGCAGAAGATCGTTGTTCTCGTTGGGCGGCACCAGCCAGGGGCCGATGTTCAGGCGCTTCTCCGCCTGATCCCAGAACGGTGCGAGGGTGTCGCGGTGGTAGTCGTGAAGGCCGTAGTGCGTGGCCCAGTGGTCCAGCGTGGCGGCCGGGGTGCGGAACGAGCTCGTCCAGTTGACGGTGGTGGAGCCGCCCACGCACCGGCCTTGCAGGATGTTGATGGCCTTGTCAGACGTCTTGCGGGCCGCGCTTTCCTGGTAGAGCTGGGGGTAGGCCTCGGCCTCCAGTTGGTTGAAGTCGCGGCTGGAGCGCAGGGGCCCTTCTTCGACCATCACCACGGCCAGACCCGCGCGGGTGAGGATTTCGGCGGTGATGCCGGCACCCGCGCCACTGCCCACGATAGCCACGTCGCAGGTGAGTTGTGCTGGGGCCTGTGCGCTGGGCTTGCCGCCCGTGGCGCCACTGCCACGGTGGTTGAGCACCTTCCAGCCCCGGGCGAGGCCTTCGGCAATGGGGTCGGGGACTGAGCTCATGGAGCGGTCAGATCCTGCGCGGGCCGTCGTAGCCCAGCTGCGCCCAGGTGTCTGGTGCCGAGAAGTAGGCCCCGCTGGTCAGGTCGTGCAGGGCATGGTAGGCCTGCTGGCGCAGGCTGAGCGAGGAGAAGCGCATGCCGGTCAGGGCCTGCTGCACCTCAGCGGGGCTGGCGCTGGCCCACGGTGGGCGCAGGCCCGCCAAGCCGATGCGGCCCGGCGCACTGGCCAGCAGGCCAAGCAGTTGCGACAACTCGGCCTGGGTGGGTGCAGGCAGGGCCCGCACCAGGTCTTGCAGGCGGCCGAGCAGGGCGTCCACCGCCTGAGCCTGGGCGGCCGGCTCGGCGGGCAGACTTCCTTCCAGCACGGCACGGCCCACGGACGCCAGCACGTCGCGCGCACCTGCGGCGAAACCCAGCGGCCCGGTTGGCGCGCCTGCGACGTTGCCCAGCTGGACCAGCCCTGGGCGAGCCACCCCACTGGCCAGCAGGCCACCGCCCGCCACAGCCAGAATGGCGGCCGAACCCAGGCCCAGGGTCAGAAGACGGCGTCGTTGCATTCGGATAGGCGCGGGAACCAAGTGAGCGAAAAGGCGCCCGAAGTGTGGCCCGGTTTGACGTCTGCCCGGTAGGCGGTGGGCACTAAACGAGTTTTGCACTGCAACATGAACGAGCGGGCCATCTTGGATGACTTGGAGGCGGTGGAGCGGGAGCGGCAGCTTCGGCTGCACGATGCGGCCCTGGCGGCCCGGGTGAACGCAGTCAAGCGGTTTCAGGCGAGCCGGTTTGCTGCCACTTATGCCGATCTGCTGGCAAGCCCAAGGTATGCCAAGGCCTCGGGCTTTTTTCTGAACGAGCTGTATGGCACGCGCGACTTTGCCCAACGCGACGCGCAGTTCGCCCGGATCGTGCCGGCACTGGTGCGCCTGTTTCCGCAGGAGATCGTCGCCACCGTCGGACGGCTCGCCGCCCTGCACGCCTTGTCGGAGCGGCTGGACACGGCGATGGGCCAGGCCTGCGCCAGTGCAGAGGGCCTTGACGAACCGGCTTATTCGGCGGCCTGGCGGGCGGTGGGCGGGCGCAGCGATCGGGACCACCAGATCCTGATGGCACTGGAGATTGGGCGCGACCTGGACCGGCTGACCGCCCGGCCGCTGCTGCGGCGAATGCTCAGGCTGATGCGCGGGCCCGCTGGGGCGGCAGGCTTGTCCGACCTGCAGCGCTTTCTGGAGAGCGGGTTTGACACCTTTGCCGAGATGCGCGGCGCCAGCGACTTCCTGGCCACGATTGAACGGCGGGAGACCCAGTTTGTGACGCAGATGTTTGCCGTGGGTGGCCGCCCAACCGGGGACAAGCCTCCGACGGACGGCCCGCCCGCCTAGGGGACATCCCGCTGCCCGGCGCGGCGGTGGCCGCCCAGAATGGCGCATCACCTGAAGGAACGCCATGTCTGCTGTACTGGAACCCACCGCCGCCTCTGCCCAACACGCCATTGCCTCGGGCACCTCTGCCAGCAAGCCCTGGCTCAAGCACTACCCGCCTGGGGTGCCGGCCGAGATCAACCCGGACCAGTATCGCTCGCTGGTGCAGTTGTTTGACGAGTCGTTCAAGACCCACGCCCAGAAGCCCTTTGCGGTGTGCATGGACGTGACCCTGCGCTACCGGCAGCTTGACGAGCTGAGCGCCTCGTTCGGGGCTTGGCTGCAGGCGCAAGGCCTGCCCAAGGGCGCACGGGTGGCGCTGATGCTGCCCAATGTGCTGCAGTTTCCGGTGGTCATGGCCGGCATCCTGCGCGCGGGCTACACCTGCGTGAACGTGAACCCGCTGTACACGCCGCGCGAATTGGAGCACCAGCTCAAGGACAGCGGGGCCGAGGCGATCATCATCCTGGAGAACTTCTGCGCAACCCTGGCCGAGGTAGTGGCCAAGACGCCGGTCAAGCATGTGGTGGTGGCCAGCGTGGGCGACATGCTGGGCTTCTGGAAGGGTTTGCTGGTCAACACGGTGGTGCGTCATGTGCGCAAGGCTGTGCCTGCGTTCAAGATTCCACTGGATGGCGGCTTGAAGGTCACCACCTTCAACCGGGCCATGGCTGACGGCTACCGCCTGCACCTGAAGCCGGCTGACTGTGCCCCCACGGACATTGCCTTTCTGCAGTACACGGGTGGCACCACGGGCCTGAGCAAGGGGGCGGTGCTCACGCACCGCAACGTGCTTGCGGCGGTGCTGTCGGCCGACGCCTGGTTCAACCCGGCATATGAAGACATCACCACCGATGGCGGCACCATCAATGGCATTGCAGCTCTGCCGCTGTACCACATCTTCGCGCTGTCGCTGGCCTTCTTGGCCATGCGGGGCGGCAACATGCTCACGCTCATTCCCAACCCGCGCGATGTGGGTGGGTTGATCAATGAGTTGAAGAAGCGACCCTTTCACACCTTCCCGGGCGTGAACACCTTGTTCAATGCTTTGCTGGCCCACCCCGACTTCAAGACGGTGGACTGGTCGAAGTTGCGCGTCAGCCAGGCTGGCGGCATGGCCGCGAGCGAGGGGACCGCAACCAAATGGGCGGCCGGCACGGGCTGCAACATGATCGAGGGCTGGGGCATGAGCGAGACCTGCGCCATCGGCACCAACAACCCCGTCACCAACAAGACGTTCACCGGCACCATTGGGCTCCCGCTGCCGAGCGTGGAGATCGCCATCAAGGACGACGACGGTGCAGACGTGCCGCTGGGGCAGCCGGGTGAAATCTGCATCAAGGGCCCTAACGTCATGCAGGGCTACTACAACAAACCGGAAGAGAACAAGACCGCGTTCACCGCCGATGGTTTCATGCGCACCGGTGACATCGGCATCATGGATGATCGCGGGTACACCAAGATTGTCGACCGTAAGAAGGACATGATCCTGGTGAGCGGCTTCAACGTGTATCCAAACGAGTTGGAGAACGTGATCTCCACCTGCCCCGGTGTGTTGGAGTGCGCAGCTATTGGGGTACCTGATGAGAAGTCGGGCGAGGCCATCAAGGTGTTCGTCGTCAAGAGCGACCCAGGGTTGAGTGAGGACCAGGTCGCTTCGTTCTGCCGCAAGAACCTGACCGGCTACAAGCAGCCGAAGTACATTGAGTTCCGGGACGATCTGCCCAAGACCAACGTGGGCAAGATTCTTCGCCGCGAGTTGCGCGACAAGAAGTAACCCGGCACCCACGCGCCAGGGCTGGGATGGCCCGGCGCAGCAGCGGGCCACCGCATCTGTAAGAGGCTTGTGCGTACACTCTCCGGCCATGGCTGAGTCTGATCCTGAACCCGTTGAGGCGGCGGCACAGTCGCTTGGTGAGCTGTTTCGTGAGCCGGTGACCGGTCCGTCGTTCGGGCTTGCGGTGCGCCTGGGTGCCAGCGCGATGCTGGCCTGGATTGCCGTGTCGTTTGCGAATACGCCGCTTCTTGGCGTGGTGGCGGCCTATGGGCTTGGCGTCAAGCTGAGTTTGTTGGCAGTGCTTTTTGTTCTGCTGACCAGCTACTGGTACTTTCTGACCGGCAAGACCACGCTCTCTGCAAAGGGGGTTCGGCAAGACTGGATCTGGCGAAAGTCGATCGACTGGAGCGAGGTGAAGTCGGCCCGCTTTCTGGGGCTGCCGGGCCTGGCATGGCTAGTGCCTCCGCGCCTGATGCTGCGCGGGGACAGCGGGATGTACGTCATGTTCAATGGTGGCACTCGGTCGCTGCACCAAGCGTTTGCGCGGGCCACCGTGGCGGTGCAGGCGCGTGCGATGGGGCTTGCGGCCAGCCCGGACACCGCCTCCGGATCGAAGGCTTGACCGCCACCAGCAACGGGGAGCGCGCGCCCGCAGCGGATGCCTTGTTGCCTGAAGGCATGCATGTGTTCGAGCGCGGCTGGCTGTCGTCGAACAACATCCTTTGCGTCAACAGCGTAGACGCTAGCCTGATTGATACTGGCTACGCAACTCACGCGCCGCAGACTGTCGCGATGATGGCAGCGTCACTGCAGGGCAGAGAGCTGCGTCAGATTGCCTGCACCCATCTGCATTCGGACCACTGTGGTGGGGTGGCTGCATTGCAGACACAGTACGCGGGCGTGAAGGTATGGATTCCCCCTGGGGAGTCTGAACTGATTGCCTGCTGGGATGAAGCTGCGCTCAGCTATCTGGCCACCGGACAGGAATGCCCTCGCTTCACGTTTGACGCCTTGCTGCAACCCGGCACGCGTTGGTCGGCCGGCGGCTTTGACTGGCGAGTTCTGGCCGCGCCTGGGCACGACCCGCATTCAGTTGTGCTTTATGAGCCCGAACACCGGGTGTTGATTTCGGCTGATGCACTATGGGAACATGGGTTTGGCGTGGTCTTTCCAGCAATCGACGGGATTGATGCCTTTGACGAGGTAGAGCAAACGCTGGATTTGCTGGAGGATTTAGATGTACGGACTGTCATTCCCGGTCATGGTCGTGTTTTCGCGGACTTCCGTGGCGCGATGACGCGAGCACGTGCACGCCTGCGGGCGTTTCGGGCCGATCCGAGAAAGCACGCCCTGCACGCCGGGAAAGTGCTCGTCAAGTTCAAGCTGCTCGAGCGGCAGTCCATGAACCTACAGGAACTGCTGCGGTGGATCGAGAAGACGCCTCACTTCGTGC
>CAZRRW010000099.1:0-8935 GCA_964602505.1 uncultured Burkholderiaceae bacterium | reverse complement strand
TCGTGGTGCCTCTGTTCGCCTCAGAGTACCTGTTCAAGGCCATCCTCATTCCCTTCCTCATCCTGTCGCTGGCCGCACTCGGGGTGAACATCCTGGTGGGCTATTGCGGACAGATCTCGCTGGGCTCTGGCGCCTTCATGGCCGTGGGAGCCTATGCGGCCTACAACTTCATGGTGCGCATCGATGGCATGCCCCTGGTGGTCGCGCTGCTGATGGGCGGCGTGTTTGCCACCATCGTCGGCGTGCTGTTTGGCATCCCCAGTCTGCGGGTACGCGGCTTGTATCTGGCCATTGCCACGCTGGCGGCCCAGTTCTTCATCGACTGGGCGTTCCTGCGCATCAAGTGGTTCACCAACAACTCCACCTCCGGCTCGGTGTCCGTGGCCGACCTGAGCGCCTTTGGCTGGAAGATCGACTCTCCCGCCGAGAAGTACCTGCTGTGCCTTGGCTTTCTGGTGGTTTTTGGCGTGATGGGCAAGAACCTGGTGCGCTCTGCCATTGGCCGGGAATGGATGGCCATTCGCGACATGGACGTAGCCGCTGCGGTGATCGGCATTCGCCCGATGTACGCCAAGCTGTCGGCCTTTGCTGTGAGCAGCTTCATTGTTGGGGTGGCAGGTGCCCTGTGGGCCTTTGTGCACCTTGGCGGCTGGGAGCCCGCTGCCTTCTCGGTGAACCTGTCGTTCCAGCTGCTGTTCATGGTCATCATTGGCGGCATGGGCTCCATCATGGGCAGCTTCTTCGGTGCGGCTTTCATCGTGATCCTACCGATCTTCCTGAACCAGTTTTTGCCCTTGCTGGGGCTGCCCTTCGGCTGGGACATCGATACCGCCTTGATCGCGCACACCGAGTCGATGATCTTTGGCGCACTGATCGTCTGGTTCCTGATCGTGGAGCCCCATGGCCTAGCCAAGCTGTGGTCGGTGGGCAAGCAGAAGTTGAGGTTGTGGCCCTTTCCGCACTGAGCGGGACGGGCTGCGGTTGATGGTGTGAAGGTGTTTGGGTGGTTGTTCTTTTTCAGAGGAGACAAAGCATGAAGTTTCGCAATCTGTTGTTGACCGCCGCCCTAGTGGCGGCCGGGGCCACTTCGGCCGTTTCAACCTCGGCGCTGGCCAAAGCCGCTGGCAAAGGGGTTCAGTTCTTTCCCAGCTTGACCGGGCGCACCGGGCCGGTGGCACCCAACGCCACACCCTTTGCCAATGGCTTTTGGGACTACATGAAGTTAGTCAATGTGCGCGGCGGTATCAACGGCGTGCAAACCCTGGTGGAAGAGTGTGAAACCGCTTACGCCACTGACCGTGGTGTGGAGTGCTATGAGCGCCTGAAGGGCAAGCATGGCGGTGCCACGGTGTTCCAGCCCCTGTCCACCGGCATCACCTTTGCACTGACCGAGAAGGTGTCGGCCGACAAGATCCCGCTCATCACCTCGGGCTACGGCCGCAGTGATTCAGCTGACGGTGGCATCTTCAAGTGGAACTTTCCGCTGATTGGCCACTACTGGGTGGCTGGCGATGTGGTGCTCCAGCACATTGCCAAGAAAGAAGGCGGCTGGGACAAGCTGCGTGGCAAGAAGATTGGCGTGGTCTACCACGACAGCCCCTTTGGCCGCGAGCTCCTGCCCATCATGCAGGAGCGGGCCAAGATGCACGGCTTTGAACTGCAGCTCCTGCCAGTGCCAGCGCCCGGCGTGGAGCAAAAAGCCATTTGGCTGCAAGTGCGCCAGCAGCGCCCTGACTTCGTAGTCATGCAAACCTGGGGCGTGATGACACCCACCGCCATCAAGGAAGCCGTGGCCACTGGCTACCCGCGTGACAAGATGTTTGGCACTTGGTGGAGCGGTGCTGAGCCTGACTTGAAGGATGTGGGCGAGGCGGCCAAGGGCTACAGCGCGGTCATGATGCAGCACGGCGCGGAACCCGGTGCACCCGTCGTCAAGGAGATTCTTGACAAGGTGCATGCCAAGGGCCAAGGGACCGGGCCCAGGGACGAAGTGGGCTCAGTGCTGTACATGCGTGGCGTCGTGGGGGCCATGCTGGCGGTTGAAGGCGTGCGCGCAGCGCAAGAGCGTTTCGGCAAGGGCAAGGTGATGACGGGCGAACAAGCCCGCTGGGGTTACGAGAACCTCAACCTCACCCAGGCCAAGCTCGACGCGCTGGGCTTCAAAGGCGTGTTGCGCCCCATCAGCACCAGCTGCGTGGACCACATGGGCTCGGCCTGGGGCCGTGTGCACACCTGGGACGGCAGCAAGTTCACCTGGGCGTCTGACTGGCTGCAAGCGGACGACCAGATCATCCGTCCCATGGTGCGCGCCTCTGCCGAACGCTATGCGGCCGAGAAGAAGCTGACCCGGCGCGCTCCGTCCGACTGTCAGAGCTGAAACAATCAGGGCGTCACACGCATGAGCACCACGTCACTGCCCGTTCGGAGCCCGGGCAGCGATTTCCCGTCCACGCCCGCGCAGGTGGGCGTGGAGCCGCGGAAAATCGTTCTGGATGTCAATGGCATCGAGGTCATCTACAACCATGTGATCCTGGTGCTCAAGGGGGTGTCTCTGCAGGTACCAGAGGGTGGCATCGTGGCCATCCTCGGCGGCAACGGTGCCGGCAAGACCACCACGCTGCGAGCGGTGAGCAACCTGCTCAAGGGCGAACGCGGCGAGGTGACCAAGGGCACCATCACCTACCGTGGAGAGCGGATCGACACCCTCACCACGGCCGACCTGGTGAAGCGAGGGGTCGTGCAGGTCATGGAGGGGCGGCACTGCTTTGCCCACCTGACGATCGAGGAGAACCTGCTGACGGGTGGCTACACACTGAAAAGCAAGGCCGACATGGCGGCCAACCTGGAGAAGGTCTATGCCTATTTCCCGCGGCTGAAGACCCGCCGCACGAGCCAGGCGGCCTATACCTCGGGCGGGGAACAGCAGATGTGCGCCATCGGGCGGGCGCTCATGGCCAGCCCGAAGATGGTGCTGCTGGACGAGCCCTCGATGGGTCTGGCACCACAGATCGTCGAGGAGGTCTTTGGCATCGTCAAGGACCTCAATGAGAAGGAGAAGACCACCTTCCTGCTGGCCGAGCAGAACACCAACATGGCCTTGCGGTATGCAGACTATGGCTACATCCTGGAAAGCGGGCGCATCGTCATGGACGGCCCGGCGGCCGATCTGGCGAGCAACGAGGATGTGAAGGAGTTCTACCTGGGCACAGGCGGCAGCGGCGAGAAAAAGAGCTTCCGTGACGTCAAGAGCTACAAGCGCCGCAAGCGCTGGCTGGCCTGATTCACGCTTTGAACAAGGCGATCAGCCCATGACGGCCGCCCACTACGACGCGCTGGAGACCGAGCACCCGGCAACCCGCGAGGCGGCGCTCATGGCCGCACTGCCAGGCCATGTGGCCCATGCGCAAAGTCTCAGCGCCGCCTATGCCGACATCCTGCGCGGTGTGGACGCAACCCAGGTCAACACCCGCGGGGCCCTGGCCAAGCTGCCAGTGACCCGAAAGACCGAGTTGCATGAGCGGCAGCGCGCACTCAAGGACTCCGATGTGTTTGGCGGGTTCTCCACGCTGGTTCGTGGCCCTCAAATGAGTCGTATCTTCTCCAGCCCAGGGCCGATCTATGAGCCTGAGGCTCGGGTGAGCGACCCCTGGGGATCGGCCCGGGCCCTGTTTGCAGCTGGGTTTCGCAGTGGCGACCTGGTTCACAACGCCTTCAGCTACCACATGACGCCGGGCGCGTTCATCATGGAAAGCGGCGCGCACGCCCTGGGCTGCACGGTGTTCCCGGCTGGTGTGGGGCAAACCGAACAGCAACTGCAGGCGATGGCCGATCTGAAGCCGGACGCCTACTCCGGCACGCCCAGCTTCCTGAAGATCCTGGTGGAGAAGGCGACGGACATGGGCATCGGCCTGCCTTTTCTCAAGAAGGCCATGGTCAGTGGCGAGGCCTTCCCGCCCAGCCTGCGCGATTGGCTGGCCGAGCGCGGCATTGCTGGTTATCAGTGCTACGCCACGGCTGACCTGGGCGTCATCGCCTACGAAACGGCCGCCCGCGAGGGCCTGGTCATCAACGAGGGGCTGGTCGTGGAGATCGTGCGCCCTGGCACCGGGGACCCGGTGGCGGACGGTGAGGTGGGCGAACTGGTGGTGACCCGGCTGAACCCCGGCTATCCGCTGGTGCGTTTTGGCACTGGCGACCTGTCGGCCGTTCTGCCTGGCACCTGCCCCACTGGCCGCACGAACGGCCGCATCAAGGGGTGGATGGGGCGCGCCGACCAGACCACCAAGATCCGCGGCATGTTCGTTCACCCCGGGCAGGTGGCCGAGGTACTGAGGCGTTTTCCTGAGGCGACCCGAGGGCGCCTGGTGGTGACGGGCGAGATGGCCAACGACCACATGACCTTGCGGGTGGAGACCCGTGTGCCCAGCGACGGCATGCGTGAACGCATGGCGCAGGCCGTGCGCGACGTGACCAAGCTGCGGGCCGACGTGGAGCTGGTGCCGCTGGCGAGCCTGCCCAATGACGGCAAGGTGATCGAGGACGCCCGGTCGTATCAGTAGCGACCGCTGGCGACCCCTGGGGGTCAGAACAGCCGAACCGGCGACGTCACTGTGCGTTCGCCAGAGACATCACGGCGACTGGCCCCCGCCATGCCTGGTTCCGCTGGTTTGGCTTCAGGGCGTAAGACGCTGGTCGCGGCCATTGCCGGGGCACGCGCCACCGAGACGTCGGCAGCGCTCTGGGCGCTGGCTGCACTGGCCCAGGCCAAGCCTGCCGCCACAGCCCACCGGAGCCACCAACCGCCCTGGGGTTCAAATGCCAATCGCTTCATCACCGTCGCCTTGCCCGTGTCTCGTCCAGTGCGCGACTGTATGGACCGCCCGGGCAGGCGTCCAATACAGTTTCGCGATATGCATATGCCAAGGGAGAGAACGATGTTCCAGCCAGACTTGATGAATGGGCAGCGCGTGCTGGTGACAGGCGGAGGCACCGGCCTGGGCAAGGCGATGGCCGAACACCTGCTTGAGCTGGGTGCCGAGGTGGCCATCTGCGGGCGCCGCCAACAGGTGTGCGACGACACGGCAGCCGAGTGGCGTCAGCGCTTTCCCGGTCGTCGCATAGACACCTTTGGTGTGGACATCCGCGTGGCTCAGGCGGTCGATGAGATGGTCGAGGCCCTGTTCGCCAGCGGCGGGCTCACTGGGCTCATCAACAACGCCGCTGGCAACTTCATTGCGCCGACCGAGAGTCTGTCGCCCCGGGCCTTTGACGCGATCGCCAACATCGTCTTTCATGGCACGTTCTACGTGACCCAGGCAGTCGGCAAACGCTGGGTGGCCCAGGCCAAGGCGGGGCTCTGGCAGCGCGGGCAGCCGATGCGCAGCGTCATGAGCATCATCACCACCTGGGTGGACAACGGCAGCCCTTATGTGGTGCCCAGCGCCATGAGCAAGGCTGGCATTGAAGTAATGACGAAGTCACTGGCCACCGAGTGGGCGCGCTTTGGCATCCGCCTCAATGCCGTGGGGCCTGGCGAGATCCCGACCGAAGGCATGAGCAAGCGCCTGAATCCGGGCGAAGAGCCTGGTGCGCGCAGCAAGGCCCGCAACCCCATGGCCCGGGTGGGCAAGATGAGCGAGTTGCAGAACCTGGCCACCTTTCTGCTGGCACCCGGGCAATGCGACTGGCTCACCGGCCAGAGCATCATGATGGACGGCGGCAACGCCCTGGCCACCGGGGGCAACTTCTACGAGCTGCGCGAGTGGAGCGATGCTGACTGGCAAGCGGCCCGCGAACGGATCGAGGCCCAGAACGCGAAGGACCGCGCCCAGCGTTGAGAAAGCCTCGTCAAGTCAGACCTTGCGAGAGAACGGGTACGCGAACTGCCGCCAGAAGCCGGCGGGCACCTCATCGCCAACGACACCATAGCGCTGCGGCCACTGGCGCGGGCTGTTGACGGCGGTGCCGAACAGGTGGTCAATGAACGCAAAGTGCGCCGCGTAGTTGCGGTCCAGTGCCTCGGCATCCTGGCTGTGGTGCCAGTGGTGGAAGTTGGGCGTGACGATCAGGAAGCGCAGCGGGCCGGCGCGCACACTGACGTTGGCATGGTTGAAAACAGCCTGGAACCCGACGATGAGGATGTAGGCGTCCACCACCTCCTTGCGAAAACCCAGTACGAAGATGGGCGCCAGCACCAGGGTGCGGGTGATGATGGTCTCCACCAGATGCTGACGCGAACCTGCCAGCCAGTCCATGTGCTTGCTGCTGTGGTGCACCGCATGGAGTCGCCACAACCAAGGCACTTCATGGTAGGCCCGGTGCACCCAGTACTGCACCAGATCAGCCACCAGCACGATCAGGAACAAGGCCAGCCAACCTCGCAGGCCGTCATGCGCCGCCCATCCAAACAGGCCATTGACCAGCTTGTTGACCAGCAGCAGCACGAAGCCCACCAACAGGTGATTGACGATGAAGTGATGGAAATCCGTCTGCCACTCGGGACGGAACACTGGCTGCTCGGGCTTCAAGGGCCACAGCTTCTCAATGAAGACGAACAACAGGGTTGAGCCGAGCAGGTCCAGAATGAACCAGTCCAACCCGATGTAGGGCGTACCGCCGGGAAAGTTGGGGTCCACCTCCACCTGGTGGCCTCCCAATGCCAAGGCCACGCCAAGCAGCACGAAGGTGCCAGCCGAGAGCCAGCGCACCCGGCCAAACACCATGTTGAACAGGGCGATGGCCGCTGCGATCACCAGCGACCAGTACAGCAGTTGACGCAGCAGCGCCACGTCATAGGTTTGCCGGAGTTGCGGAGTCGTGAGGTACTGGGGAAAGTGGAACGCCAGCACACCGAGCAGGCACAGGATGGCCAGCGACAGCGCCACCACCCCCGACGCCACCCCGGTTCCCTGGCGAATGGCGCCATGCGATTCAGTGAGGCGATTGAGTTTGTCAAGTACCTGCTTCACGCCAGCGCAAGCCTCCGAAGCGCACTGTATGCCACCCGTGAACGGGATGGCTCGCTCGCCCTTGGGCGAGCGCCAGACCCTCAGTCGAGGTACTCGCCCTTGGCCCGGATCACCGGCACGTCACGGCGCTGACCGAGCGCAATGAACACACTCAAGATGCCAGGTGGCGCCAACTCAGCGGTGGGCAGATCGACACCCAGGTCACGCATCTGGGCACGCAGGCGTTCGTCGGCAAACACATCCTGCAAGGCGCTGTTGAGCTTGGTGATGACGGCCTGCGGTGTGCCCTTGGGAGCAAACATGCCATTCCACGCGGTCAGGTCAAGGTCCTTGAACCCGGCCTCGCTGGCGGCGGGCACTCCCGGCAGCTGCGGCAGCTTGCGCTTGGCCAGCACCGCCAGGGCCCGCAGCTTGCCTTCGCGCACCATCGGAATGACCGACTGCGACTGGTCACACATGAAGTCAATCTTGCCCTCGAGAAGGTCCTTCTGTGCTGGCGCGGCGCCACGGTACTTCTCGTGCTGTACGTCCGCACCGATGGCCGAGAGCATCATGGCGCAGCCGTAATGCGAGACCGAGCCCAAACCCGCGCTGCCGTACTTCAAGCTGTCCTTGCGTGCCTTGGCGGTGGCCACGAACTCCTTGACGTTGCGGATAGGAGACTCACTTCGCACCACCAGCACGATGGGCGCGAGGTTGAGAACGCCCACAGGGTCGAAAGAAGCCACAGGGTCGTACGGCAGGTTGCGGTACACGGCCGTGCTCACCACATGGCTGCCCACATGACCCACACTCAAGGTGTAGCCGTCAGCGGGTGCGCGTGCGGCCTGGGCCAGCACCGCAGTGAATCCCCCCTGCGTCTGGTTCACCACGTTGACAGGTTGGCCCAGACGCTGCGACAGGGGGCCAGCCACCGCGCGGGCAATCACGTCGGTGGGGCCACCCGCAGCGAAGGGCACGATGACGGTGATGGGCTTGTTGGGATAGTCAGTCTGTGCTGAAGCAGGAGCTGCCAGCGCAACAGCGCACAGCCCTGCCACGACCGACCAACACAGCGCCAGACGGGCGCGGCGCCGGGAACCTTGCAGCGGTAATGTCATTGCAAACCTCTATGGGCAAGTTGAAACGCGCCGCAATGTATTGGGATGCAAAGGCGATGCCATTCGCGAAGTAGCGTACGAAAGGACGCGTACGGGCAAACCCTCGGTTTCATGCATGGCCATCGGGCGCAATCCCCTGCGTCATGCGGGGGATACGTGCTTTCGCGGACGCCTGAAGGCGCCCCCTTGTCTACGATTCGCGGCTGTTTTTCGTCCAACAGGAGACCTTCCATGATCCGCTTCACCCGCCGTGCCCTGGCCCTGGCCTCGGTGGCCGCCGCCTCGGTGGCCGCCACCCCCGCCCTGGCCCAGGCTGACTACCCCAACAAGCCCATCACCATCGTTGTGCCCTTCGCCGCAGGCGGCCCCACCGACATGGTGGCGCGCGCCCTGGCCGACGCCATGCGCAAGCAGATTCCCAACAGCACGTTCGTCATTGACAACTCCGCTGGCGCGGGCGGCACCGTAGGGGCCAACAAGGTCGCCAAGGCTGCCGCTGACGGCTACACCCTGCTGGTGCACCACATCGGCATGGCCACCAGCCCGGCGCTGTACCGCAACATGCCCTACAACACACTCAACGATTTTGAGTACCTGGGCATGATCAACGAGGTGCCGATGACCATCGTCTCGCGCCCCACGCTGCCCGCCAACAACTGGGCTGAGCTGCGCAACTGGATCAACGCCAACAAGGGCAAGATCAACCTGGCCAACGCAGGCATCGGCTCGGCCTCGCACCTGTGTGGCCTGCTGTTCCAGCAAGCCTTGGCGGTCGACATGACCACCGTGCCCTACCGCGGTACCGCTCCAGCCATGACGGACCTGATCGGCGGCCAGGTGGACTTGATGTGCGACCAGACCACCAAC
>CAZRRW010000098.1:8475-9243 GCA_964602505.1 uncultured Burkholderiaceae bacterium | reverse complement strand
ATGGTCAACACCTTCATCGAGCCGCTGGAGCTGGAGCTGGGCATGACCAGCAACCACCGAATCGGCCGCTTCTCCGACGCCAGCAAGAGCCAGAAGTACCACGACCGCATCGAAGCCATCAACTACAGCCTGGCGCACGATGACGGCCAAAGCCACAAGCAGCTGGACGATGCCGACGTGATCCTGGTGGGTGTGTCTCGCAGTGGCAAGACGCCCACCACGCTCTACCTGGCCATGCAGCATGGCCTGAAGGTGGCCAACTATCCGCTGATTCCCGAAGACTTTGAGCGCAAGCTGCTGCCCCCTGCACTGAAGCTTCAGAAGTCCAAGTTGTTCGGCTTGTCGATCGACCCGGTGCGTCTGGCCGAGATACGGCACGAGCGGCGGCCCGACAGCAGATACGCCAGCTTGGAAAACTGCCGCTACGAGGTGGCCGAAGCCGAGGCCCTGATGCGCCGCGAAGGCATCCGCTGGCTGTCGACCACCACCAAGTCCATCGAAGAGATCGCCACCACCATCCTGCAGCAGTTGCGCCCGGAGGCCTTGGCCTACTGACGCGGCGTCGCCCAGGCGATGGCGATTTCTCGAGGACACGCCCCAATCGACGCCACCTTCCGACGCTATATTGCATTGCAGCAATCCATCCTGACGATCTTCGCTCCCTCGGAGGCCCCATGCTCTATCAGCTCTATGAAACCCAGCGCGCTCTCATGGCCCCGTTCTCGGAGTTTGCGGCCGCCACCAGCAAGCTCTACAGCCATCCGCTGT